>RFHG01000248.1 GCA_003696465.1 Gammaproteobacteria bacterium
CGACTTTGCGCTGATCGGCAATGGCGACGGCCTGTTCGACAAGGACGAGGTCATCGTCATCACCGAAAAAATCGCCCTCACCGACTGCGCCATTCAGACGGGTGCCGATGTGGTGTCGCGGATCTCCGTGCGCTGGGGCTGCGACGACCTTTTCTGCCAGGAGAACGAAGTCACTGCCCTGGCCCGCTTTTTCCCGGCCATCGAGCCGCCTCCGGTCACCGTCGAATGGGAAGCCGACAGCCTCATCTGCCTGTGCGACCCGGCCATGGCACGCGTGCGCCTGACCAACACCAGCGGGCAGGAGCTGACCAACCTCACCTTGCAAGTGCTGCCCGCCCTCGATGCCGAGTTTCACTATGGGATGGACACCACCTCGGTCACCGCGCTCATCGACGGGGTGCCGACGCCCTGGGATGCCATCTGGATTCCTTCCGCGCTCAATCTGGAAGTGTGTGCCGGCAATCCGGCCCACCTCACTGCCGGCACCATCCTCACCTTCCCCGGCCTGAGCTGGCCCGCCGGCAGCGTGCTCGAGCTGTCGTGGCTGACGGGCGCCTGTCCCGACGCGTGTGACCGGCCACCGGCAGAGTGGGCCGTGACCTGGAGCTATGAGGCAGCCTGCGTCGATGATCCGCTCGGTGGGTCCGAGCGATTCACGCAACCCTCCATCATCGATCCCTTTGCCACTACGCTCACCACCGTAGACACTTCCGTTTGGGCCGATTCGGCCGTCACGATGCATCTGTTCTTCCCAACCTTTCAGCCCCTGGCCGACACGGGGGCCGTATTGCAAATAATGCTCGAAATCGAGTTCCCGCTGACCTGGGCAGACACCAATACCTGGGCGCTCAGCGGCGTCCTTCCCGACAGCATCCGTTGGCTCGACCCCGACTCGTCGCAGCTGCTGCTGAGCTATACCTGGCCCCTGCCCACCGACACAGCGCATTTGTACTGGGGCCTGACCTATGCCTGTGCCCGCTTTTGTAGCACTCCCATCCTCCTCAGCCAGTGTGACCTGATCACCTGCGACACGTTCACCACAACCATCATCCCTACCCCCTTCCCCAAAGTGCGCTCCAGCGTCTATTTGCCGCTCGAGGGCTGTGCCTTCCAATGCCCGCCACGAAGCTGCGACACGCTGCACTTTGCCAACATTTGCATTCCAGGCCTCACCTACGACACC
>RFHG01000249.1 GCA_003696465.1 Gammaproteobacteria bacterium
ACCAGCACGCGGATCACCAGGATGGTGATCATCAGCGGCACCCACACCAGCAGGCCCGCGATGAAGTACCGCCGCAGGGCAGACATCATGGCCCGGCAGACTCAGCCGGCGCAGCCGCAGGCCCCGCCGGCACAACCTCCGGCAGGCTTGGAATCGGACTTGGAGGAAGAAGAGTCCTTCTCGGCGATATTGCGCTTGCTGCCGCTCTTGAAGTCGGTCTCGTACCAGCCACTGCCGCTGAGGCGGAAACCGGCGGCGGAAACCTGCTTCTTGAGGGCGGGCTTGCCGCATTCCGGGCACTCGGTGAGCGGGGCATCACTCATTTTCTGCAGGGCCTCGAGCTCGTGCCCGCAGTCTTCACAACGATATTCGTAGATCGGCATGGTATCTCACTCCTCAAGGACGCAAATTGCGGGCATTATATAGGGTTCCTGTCGTCCCGTTCCAAGGCCTGCCCATGTCCCGACAACGCACCCTGCTCATTACCGGCTGTTCCAGCGGCATCGGACGACGCGCGGCCGAGATCATGCACGCGCGCGGCTGGCGCGTGTTCGCCACCGCCCGCCGCCCGGAATCCGTGGCCGAACTGAAGGCCGCGGGCTTCGAGGATGCCCTGCCGCTCGACCTGGACGACAGTACCAGCATCAACGCGGCCGTCGACGAGGTGCTGGCCCGCACCGACGGACAGCTGGACGCCCTGTTCAACAACGGCGCCTACGGGCAGCCCGGTGCCGTCGAGGACCTGAGGCGCGATGTTCTGCGGGCACAGTTCGAGACCAACCTGTTCGGCTGGCTGGAGCTGACCAACCGGGTGATCCCTGTCATGCGTGCACAGGGCTATGGCAGGATCGTCATGAACAGCTCGGTGCTGGGCCTCGTCGCCCTGCCCTTTCGCGGCGCCTACAATGCCAGCAAGTTCGCCCTCGAAGGACTCACCGACACCCTGAGGCTGGAGCTGGCCGGCAGCGGCATCGAGGTCAGCCTGATCGAACCCGGCCCCATCGAAAGCCGTTTCCGTGCCAACGCCTACCGCAAGTTCCTGGAAAACATCGACATCGGGCCCAGCGCCTTCCGCAGCCAGTACGAGGGGGCCCGCCGCCGGCTGGAAAAGGAAGGCCCGGCAGCCCCCTTCACCCTGCCCCCGGATGCCGTGGTCGATGCCCTGATCCATGCCCTGGAATCCTCCCGACCGAAGGCCCGCTATCGGGTCACCTTTCCCACCCACCTGTTTGCCTCCCTGCGTCGCATCCTGCCCAC
>RFHG01000250.1 GCA_003696465.1 Gammaproteobacteria bacterium
AAGGCATTGCCCATCCCCGAGGCGCTCTGTTCGATGAGCGCAAAGCCGGCGGCATGGGCCTGACCGGCCAGGGCCAGCGCAATGGCCGAGGCCAGGGCAATCTTTCCAGGCATCTTTTGCTTCATGATTCCTCCCGTGTTGTCGTTGCCTGCGGGCCGTGCCCGCTTGTTGTTTGATCAGACCTTAGCACAAAGCCGGCCGGCACTCAGGTTCCTGCCGGTGGCACCGGGCGTGGCCGGCCGGCATCGTCGATCGCCACATACACCAGCTCGGCCTCGGCCACACGCAGTGCCTCCAACACGGGCGCACGGCGCTGTACCCAGACTTCCACCGCTACCTGCAGCGAACTGCGCCCGACCTTGATCACCTCGGCATAAAGGCTCACAAGGTCGCCGACCCGCACCGGCTTGAGAAAGCTCATCGAGCGCACCGCTGCCGTGACCACCCGCCCCTCGGCACGCAGCACGGCCGGGATGCTCCCGGCAATGTCCACCTGTGCCATCAGCCAGCCGCCGAAGATATCGCCGCCGGCATTGGTATTCTGCGGCGTGGCCGGCAGGCGCAGCACCGGCTGGCGCCCCTCCGGCAGACCGTCCATGTGGCTCATCGACGGCCTTCCCGGTACAGGGCCTCGATGCGGTCGGCGAAGCGCTCGAGGATCCGGGCGCGCTTCATCTTCATGGTGGGCGTGACCAGGCCGTCGTCGATGGTCCAGGGGTCCAGGGTGGCGATCACCCGCCGAACCTGGGCATAGCCGGGAAAGTCGCGGATTCGCTCGGCAATACGCGCCTGCAGGGCCTTTTCCACCCCACGCTCATCCAGTACGGCAGGATCATCATCGGCCACGCCCAGCTCGTCGGCCAGCACGGCCCACTGCTCGGCATTGAGCACCACCAGGGCGGACAGGAAGGGCCGTCCCTCGCCGATGATCATCACCTGTTCGAACAGCGGATCCATCGCAATGGCCATTTCCATGTCGGCCGGGGGTACCTTCTCGCCATTGCTGAGGACGATGATCTCCTTGATCCGGCCGGTGATGTACCAGTGGCCGCCCTCGTCCACCCGGGCCTGGTCGCCGGAGTGCAGCCAGCCCTCCTCGTCGATGGCCTCGCGGGTGGCCTCCTCGTTTTCCCAGTAGCCAAGCATCACGCTGGGGCTGCGCGTAAGCAGCTCGTCGTTCTCGCCAAGGCGCACCTCGACGCCGGGCAGGGGCAGGCCGATACTCTCAGGGATGTTGTCGTCGGGCCGGTTGACGGTGATCACCGGGCTGGCCTCGGTCAGCCCGTACCCCTGCAGCACATTCACCCCCAGGCCAAGAAACACCCGGGCCACCTCCGGCGTGAGCGGGGCGCCGCCACACACGGCAAAGCGCATGCGCCCCCCGAGGCGGGCGCGAATCTTGCCCGCCACCAGCCGGTCGAGCAGCGGCCAGAGCAGCAGCTTCGGGTGCCAGCCGGCACGGCCCTGCTCATGCTCGAAGCGCCGCCAGCCGACGTTTACCGCCAGTTCGAACAGCCTTTGCTTGATCGGCGGCTGCTTTTCCAGCCCGTCGCGAATGCGGCCGTGCACGCGTTCGTAGATGCGCGGCACCGAGATCAGCACCGTGGGCCGGATGGTCTGCAGGTCCTCGCCCAGCTGGGCCACGGAACGGGCAAATGCCACCCGCGCACCGGTCAGCATGGGCAGCATGTAGCCACCGGTGCGCTCCAGCATGTGCGAAAGGGGCAGGAACGACAGGAACACATCCTCCGCGCCGACCTCGGCGCATTCGCTCGCGGCCCAGGCGTTGTAGATGATGTTGGTGTGGCTCAGCATCACCCCCTTGGGCCGCCCGGTGGTGCCGGAGGTATAGACGATGGTGGCCAGCTCGTCGCCCCCCTCCTCACGCGTGATCAGTTCGCCCGACAGCCCGAACAGCCAGTCGGCCAGGGATTCCAGGCGCGGGTCGTCCGGCTCGTCATCCGGCTCGATGCTGCCGATGCTGACGATACGCTGGATGGTGGGCAGGCCGTCGCTCGCGTGCTGCAGCCGGCGCCACTGGCGGCGGCCATCGACCACCAGCAGTTTCATGCCGGAGTTGGCCGCGATCCACGCCACGTTGTCCGGGCGATCGTCGGTGTAGAGCGGGACGGTGATCAGGCCCAGCCCGGCCGCGGCCTGGTCGAAGACCACCCACTCGCGCGAGTTGCGCAGCATCACGCCAACCCGGTCGCCGGCCTCGAGGCCCTCTTTCTGCAAGGCCGCCTGCCAGCGACCGACCTCCACGGCCATGCCCTGCCAGGTCGTTTCCTGCCAGGTTTTGGTGCCATTGTCGTACTGGAGGTAGGCAACGGCATCCGGCGTGCGCCGCACCCGCTCGCGGAACAGGGCGCTGATGGTCGGGGCTTCCTGCGGAGTGATCTTGCTGGTGGCCTGCTTCATGGCTTCCTCGGGGCCCAGCGGCCCGGTGGATGTTTGTTATCGTGGGTAACGGGAATATAGCCACCCCTTCATCAGGAAGAAACCCCATTCGCGCATTTGCCGGAGTATGGGACATAATGAGTCCTCGACAGCCAGCGAGGTGCAGGATGCAAGACTTCGACATTCCCGTGCTCGGCGCGCCGCGCCTGCCCAACCCCATTGCCCGACGCGGCGACATCCGCTTCATCGATGACCGCGAGCGGCTGCTGTACGACCCCCACTACCGGGTCCCGGAGGATCTGCCGCAGGGGCCCGTCTCCGGCTTCGAGGTAGCCGGGCCGCGCGAACGCATCTTCTTCGATCCGGAAAGAACCCGCGCCGCTGTCGTCACCTGCGGTGGCCTGTGCCCCGGCATCAATGCCGTCATCCGCGCCCTGGTGCTCCAGCTCTGGTTCATCTACGGCTGCCGCGACATTCTCGGCATCCGCTACGGCTATCATGGGCTGGGACGCAATCGCGAGACGCCGCGCGCGCTGACCCCGGCCGATGTCGGCGACATTCATCGCCAGGGCGGTACCATCCTCGGCTCCTCGCGCGGCACACCGCCCACGGCCGAGATCGTCGACACCCTGCAGGAACTCGGCATCGACATGCTGTTTGCCATCGGCGGCGACGGCACCATGCGCGGCGCCACGGCCATTGCCGAAGAGGTGTCGCGCCGCGGGCTGGAAATCGCCGTGGTCGGCATCCCCAAGACCATCGACAACGACATTCCCCTGGTGCGCCGGACCTTCGGCTTCGAGACGGCCGTGAGCATCGCCACCGAGAGCATCAATGCCGCCCAGGTCGAGGCCTGGGGGGTGGAAAACGGCATTGGCATCGTCAAGCTGATGGGGCGTTACTCCGGCTATATCGCCGCCACCGCGACCCTCTCCTCGGGGCATGCCAACTTCTGCCTGATCCCGGAGGTCCCGTTCTCGCTCGAGGGGCCAGGCGGGCTCTACGAACTGGTCGAACGGCGCCTGCACGAACGCGGCGATGCCGTGATCGTCATCGCCGAGGGTGCAGGGCAATACTATTTCGAGACCCCGGAGCGCGAGCGTGACGCCTCCGGCAACCCCAAGCTCGGCGACATCGGCGTGCTCGTGCGCGACCGGCTCAAGGCCTGGCTGCGCGGGCGCGGGATCAACGCACCCGTGAAATACATCGACCCCAGTTACCTGATCCGGGCCGCCCCTGCCATCTCCACCGACCAGCTCTACTGCCAGCGCCTGGCCCGCAACGCGGTGCATGCGGCCATGTGCGGCAAGACCGCGATGCTGATCGGCTTCTGGCACGGGCAGATGACCCACGTGCCGATGGAGGCGCTGCGCGGGCGCAAGCGGCAAGTCAATCCCTGTGGCGAGCTGTGGTTCAATGTGCTCGAATCCACCGGCCAGCCGCAGGTCATCGGCGACATCAGCTACATTGACCTGGAAGAGGAATGAGCACGTCCGAACAGGCCCGCCGGACCCGCATCATCGCCACGCTCGGCCCGGCCTCCGCCACCCCGGCCCGCATCGAGGCCCTGATCCGGGCCGGCGTCGACTGCTTCCGGCTCAACATGTCGCACGGCAGTCATGACGAACACCGGCAACTGGCCCGCCGCGTGCGCCGTGCGGCCGCCCGCCTGCACCGTCATGTGGCCCTGCTGTGTGACCTGTGCGGCCCCAAGATCCGTACCGGCCGCTTCCGCGATGGCGCCATCACCCTTGCCGATGGCGAAGAAGTCATCGTCACCACCCGTCGCGTGCTCGGCCGCCCCGGCCTCATTCCCAGCCAGTATTCGGGCCTGCACCGCGATGCCCGTCGCGGCCAGCGCATCCTGCTCGACGACGGCCGCATCGAACTTCGGGTGCTTGCCGTAAAAGGCCGGGATATCCGATGCCGGGTGGTCCATGGCGGCCTCCTGACCGATCACAAGGGCATGAACCTGCCCGACACCCGACTCTCCACCCCGGCCTTCACCCGCAAGGACCGCGAGGACACCGACCTTGCCATCGAGCTCGAGGCCGACTACCTCGCCCTCTCCTTCGTTCGCGAGCGGCACGACCTGGACCTCCTGCATCGCCACCTGCGCCGGCGCGGGGCGGCAATCCCGGTCATCGCCAAGATCGAGAAACCCGAGGCGCTGGACAACATCGACGACATCCTCGAACACAGCTACGGCATCATGATCGCCCGTGGCGACCTGGGCATCGAGATACCGGCCGAACGCGTGCCCCTGGTGCAGGAACGCCTCATTCACCTTGCGCGCAGCCGTAACCGGCCGGTCATCGTCGCCACCCAGATGATGGAATCGATGATCGAGAACCCACGCCCCACCCGGGCCGAGGTGGCCGATGTGGCCATCGCCTGCGAGACCAGCACCGACTGCGTCATGCTGTCGGGCGAAACGGCCGTGGGCCGCTATCCGGTGGAAACGGTGCACACCATGGAACGCATCCTGCTCGAGGTGGAACGCCATCAGGCCAGTCAGGGCCGCTTCTGCCCGGACTGCCCGGTGGATCTGTCCACTGCCCGCCTGCCCGTGCGCGAGGCAGTGAGCAACGCCGCCCTGTCACTGGCCCGTGACCTGGCGCTCGCGGCGATTGTCGTCCCCACCCGTGGAGGCACCACCGCGCGCGTGATTGCAGCCCGCCGCCCCCTGGCCCCGATCATCGCTGTCAGCACCGACCCGCACACCCTCCGCCGCTGCGCCCTGCACTGGGGCCTGCGTGCCGTACGCGCCGGTCACGAACACATCAGCAACTGGCATCGCCTGCTCACACATCTGGTCAGGCACCGGCATTGCCGTCAGGGCGAGACCGCTCTGGTCGTATCGGGCTTCCATGATGACCCCGAGCTGAACGAGCCGGCGATGAAGATCCTGCGGATTGGGTAGGTCGCTCGATTTCTTTTCTGCAACGCGGCCTAGAGGCTGTGATCTGCATGAACTGCCTTGACGCACTGTCCCTTTCCTTACCGACCAGGCTCCCAATTTCATTTTGATTGCCAGTATTTTCGTACCCGCTGCGCGGGCACGAGTTCATTTCTTTTGCACGCGCAAAAGAAACGAACCAAAGAAAACGCGGCGTGGAACGCGCCCCTGCGGGGTACCCGACTCCGGGCACGATTTCCGGGGGTGGAGCGTACGGGCTCCTGCCCTACGCTCCACAGGCCGGCATCCATGCCGGCCTCCCTTCGGGCTGATCCTGTTCTGGCCTAATGATCTTGGACACCCGGAGGGGTGTAAACTCCCGACAACCAGAGAGGTGTTTCAAGATGGGAAGAAAGGCATACACAGCGGAGTTCAAGCGGGAGGCCGCAGGCCTTGTGCTGGACCAGGGTTACCGGATCGTCGATGCCTGTGCGGCCATGGGCGTTGGGGCTACTGCCATGCGTCGCTGGGTCAAGCAGTTGCAACAGGAACGTGAGGGCATCACGCCTCAAGCAGGCTGCAAGGCCCTGACTCCAGAGCAGCAGCGCATTCAGGAACTGGAAGCCCAGCTCCGCAAGGTGGAGCGGGAG
>RFHG01000251.1 GCA_003696465.1 Gammaproteobacteria bacterium
ATCTGGCCGGGCGCTGCGTCATCCTGGTCGACGACGGCCTGGCCACCGGGGCGACCATGCGTGCCGCCATCGAGGCCGTGCGCGCGCAGGGCCCGTCCTGCATCGTCGTGGCCGTGCCCGTGGCGCCGCCGGACACGGTGGCCGAACTGCGCGGTCTGGTCGACGAGGTCGTGGTGCCGCATCAGCCCGAGCCCTTCATGGCCATCGGCCAGTGGTACCGGGATTTTGGCCAGGTGCCGGATCAGGAGGTCAAGGTGCTGTTGCAGGCGCTGGCCGCGGGCGGCGCCTGATTGCCCGCAGAGTCCCCTCGCCTCATGCGGGATTTCGGCCTGCCGCTGCCGATTCTCCTATCATCCTTTCTGACCCGTTTCGCATGAACCGGGCAATCCCCTTTCAATCTCAGCGAGGAAGACATCATGGCGGTATATCTGTGCGAGGTCTGTGGCATGAGCCTGGGCGACATCACCTGCGGTACCTGTGGCAAGACCCTGGAGCATGATGTCATCGTGACCGACGAGGGCGAGGAGATCAGCGTGTCGAAGTGCTCCGAGGGGCACGGCATGATCAAGTCGCCGATGTGCTGTGGCCAGGACATGAAACGCATCGACGACTGAGGCCCCGTCCGGGGCTCAGTCGTTTCCGGCGAGCCATGCGTCCGGCGGGCGTTGCAGCAGCGGCCAGATGGTGTCCGCGATCAGGTACAGCCCGTCCGCTGTGAGCACATAGCGGCGACCATTGGCGGCATTGCGGCTGCCCAGGTCGAGCCGGGTGTCGTCCAGCCAGACCGTGAGTCGCGGCGGCTCGAGGCCGTAGCGCGACAGCGGCTGGTCCTGACGCGGATAGCGGGCCAGCGGTACCAGTACCGCCAGGGCCTTGAGATCGGTGATGTAGTCTTCCCGTACCCGCCCCTTGCGCGGCGCCTGCAGATACCAGCCTTCGGCCGTCTTCTCGAAGCGTAGCTCGCCTTCCGCGCGTTGGATGCGGATTCGGTGGATGGCCTCCGGATCCAGGGCCGTCAGGCTGCCCGGGTGTCGGGCCTCCAGATTGCGCTGGTCGATCCAGATGAACAGGCCCAGATTGGCGGCCGCTACCAGCAGCAGGAGGGTGATGAGCAGTCGGCGTTTCATGGTCGGTTCTGCCTCATGCATCGGTTCTGCGCCGTCTGCGCCAGAGCAGGATGGCACCGATGGCCAGCAGCAGGCCCGGCAAGACGAACAGGAAGCCGATGGCAATGGCAATGGCCTGTGCCCGGCTGAGTGCAAGGCGACTGTCCGGTGCCGGGCGCGGTTGCAGTCCGATCAGGCGGTCATCGGCACTGAGCCAGTTGGCCAGGGCCAGGGCCAGCTCGCGGTTGTCGCCGCGGCCAATCCATGCGTTTCTCGGGAACTGCGAGTCGCCGATGATGGCCACCCGCTGGGTCTTGTCCCCGATTCTGCGCTCCAGTGCCACGGCCAGGGGGACGGGCCCCAGCAGGTCCCCCTGATCCAGGTCGAAACCCACTGCCCCGTCGAGCGGGCCCTGTTCCACCCAGCTGCGCGGCAGCGAGCGCAGCAGGACCGTGGCGCTCCAGTCGGTCCGTGCGTCTTCGGCCGGTTGCACGGCCCGTGCCAGCGGCAGCAGCACGGGCCCCTGCAGCGGCCGGGTGACGGGATGATCGGCACGGTCCATGGCCGGGATGACCAGCGGGTTGTCGATGCCGATGAGCTGATGCACCTGGGTACTGGCATCCACCACGGTGCCGGGGGGGAGTCGTACGGGCAGGGTCCGGGTCAGGGGTTCCAGCCCGTGCAGCGGGCCCGGATCCTGCAGCCACAGCAGATTGCCACCCTGCCTGAGCCACTGCTCAATGAGCGTCACTTCGCCCGGGAGCAGATCCCGTTCCGGGCCGAACAGGACCAGCATGCGCGCATTGGCCGGCAGGTCGGTCATCCGGGCCAGGTCGATCTGGCGCAGCCGGATGCCGCTGTCCTCCAGCGCCTTCTGCCAGGCCGAGATGCCCTGCGGGCCCGAGTCGTCGGGTGTCGGTTCGCCGTGGCCCCCGAGCATGACGGCCCAGTCCTCGCCCTGGCGCAGCAGGCGCTGCAGGGCGTTGGCCATGTGTGCCTCGTCCAGGGTGGTGAGGCGGGTGCTGCGATCGCCGTAGTGCAGGATGAGTACACCGGCCCTGCGCACACCCTCTGCACGGGCCCGCTCCGGCTCCAGGTCGGGGTTGGCAAACTCGATGCGGAACAGCTCGGGGCGCACGCGGCGATAACGCTCCAGGCTGCGTGCCACGGCCGCTTCCAGTGCGGGATCGCCGAGCCAGGCGACCACGTGCAGGGGCCGGTCGAGCTGTTGCAGCAGGGCACGGGTCTCGGGGCTGGCGCTGTTGCGCTGCAGGGCGCTGAGATCCAGCGCACGGTCGTAGCGCAGGCTGAGCCAGCCCAGCATGCCCAGTACCGCGAGCAGGGCCAGGATCAGCAGCAGGTCGAGCAGGCGCCGGCTCTTCATCCGTTACGCTCCCGATCGAGCCGGAGGATGGCCAGTGAAAGGAACAGGGTGGTGGCGAGCAGGAAATAGGCCACTGCGGACAGGCGCAGCAGTCCCTGGGCCAGGCCCAGGAAGTGACCGATGCCCGACAGCCAGACGAACAGGCTGCTGGGGTTGGTCTCGCTACGCCCGGAGAGCCAGAGCGCGAACAGCAGGGCCAGCAGCGCGTAGCCGAGCAGGGCGGCCAGGCCGGGCTGGGCGATGCGCGCCGACAGGTACACCCCGGCAGCAAGAAAGGCCGAGACGGAGAGCAGCAACCCAATGAGCCCGCCGGCCAGTCGACCCCAGTCGAGCGGGGTGCCGAGCGAGAGGCTGGCCAGCATGGCCGTGAGCAGCAGCACGCCGAACAGCACGAAGGCGACCAGGCCCAGGAACTTGCCCAGTACCAGTTCGGTGACCGAGATGGGGGCGCTGAAATAGAGGTCGAGCCGGCCCTGCTGACGCTCCTCGGCGATGCTGCGCATGGACAGCAGGGGGGTCACCGCCAGCCACAGCAGCGTGGCCCAGGTCAGGGTGGGCACGAGCACGGTTTCGGTCACACCGGGGGGCGAGGGCAGGGCGGCCAGTTTCGGCTGCAGGGTGACGAGGAAGTTGTCCAGATACATGAGAAACAGCAGCGCCAGCAGGAACTGCAGCACCGCCAGCAATCCCCAGGCCAGCGGCGCACGCAGCAGGCGCATCAGTTCCAGGCGGGCCAGGGCCAGGATCATGTGCCGTCGCCCTCCGCCCGCAGTACTTCTTCCACGAACAGAGCTTCCAGCCCGGCCCGGGCCGGGGCGAAACTGCGCACCGGCACGCCGGCTGCGCAAAGGGCCTTGAGCACCTGTTCCGGCGGCTGGTCCAGTTGCAGCCGCAGCCCCTCGCTGCCGGCCTCCAGCGCGCCGATACCCTGGATGGCGGCGATGCGCTCCGGGTCGGTCGGTGCGGCCAGCTCCAGCAGCCAGCCTTCGGCCAGCGGCAGCCGATGCTCGGTCACCACCCGGCCGCCCGACAGGAACTGTACCCTGTGGCACAGGCTCTCGATCTCGCCCAGCAGGTGGGAGGAAATGAGTACGGCATGCTCGCTGCCGAGTTCGCGAATCAGTGCGCGCACCGAACGGGTCTGCATCGGGTCGAGTGCCGAGGTGGGTTCGTCGAGCAGGATGACCTCCGGCTCATGCACGATGCCCTGGGCGATGTCGAGGCGCTGCCGGTAGCCGAGCGAGAGCTGGCCAATCAGGCGCTGGCGAACCCCCTCCAGTCCGCAACGCTCGATGGCGCGGTCGGCGGCACGGGTGCGTTGTCCGCGGCGCAGGCCGTGCAGGGTGGCGGCCAGTTCCAGGTATTCCCGTACCGTGAGTTCGTCGTACAGCGGCGGGCGGTCGGGCACGAAACCGATGGCACGGCGCGCGGCACGGGGCTGCGCGTGCAGGTCGTTGCCCAGCACGCGGATGCGTCCCTGCGTGGGCGGCAGCACGCCGGCGAGCATGCGCAGGGTCGAGGTCTTGCCGGCACCGTTCACCCCGAGCAGGCCGACGATCTCGCCGCGGCGCAGGGAGAGTTCGTAGCCATCGACCACGGTCGTGTCGCCGCGGCGCAGTACCAGCCCCTCCGCCTCCAGCGCCACCGGGGCTGCGGGCTGCCCGGTTCCTGCCTCCTGCAGGCCGGCGGTCATCTCAGTCTCCGTCCTCCCGCAGCATGGCCGAGATCTCGCGGAAGCGCTCGTGGCCGGCATCGCGCAGCCATTCGAACAGCACCGACTCGTGGTTGCTGACGATGATGCCGGCCTGGCGCAGCCGGTGCAGGGCGTTCTTGTGGTGTTTCTTGTGCCGTGAACAGACCGCATCCTCTACCACGTGCACCTCCAGCCCCTCGCGCTGCAGCTCGAGCGCGGTCTGCAGCACGCAGATGTGGGTCTCCATGCCGGTGAGGATGATCTGCCGGCGGTGGCTGCCCAGCACCTGCTCGAGGAAGTCCTGCTCGCCACAGCATGAGAAGCAGGTCTTGTCCACCGGCGTGTCGCTCGCATGCTCGGCCAGCGGTGGATGGATCTCGCCCAGTCCCTTCGGATACTGGCGGGTGAAGACCACCGGGACCTCCAGCATGCGGGCAACGCGCACCAGCCGCAGGCTGGCGGTGACCGCCTGCCGACGCGGCTTTTCCGGAATCGCGGCAACCAGGCGGTCCTGCACGTCGATACTGACCAGCAGGCTGTCCTCGCAGCGGGCCAGTGGGGTCATGTGGCGGGTTCCTTCACCAGCAGGTCATCGATCACGCGCAGGTCCCGTTCGCTCAGGGTGCCGGCGGCACGTTTCAGACGCAGATAATCGAGGATGTAGTTGTAGCGGGCCTTGGCATAGTCGCGGTCGGCCTGGAAGGTGCTGCGCAGGCTGAGCAGCACGTCCACCGCGGTTCGCGTCCCGACCTCGAAGCCGGCCTGGGTGGCCTCGGCGGCCGTACGGGTGGATTCCAGTGCACGGCGGAAGGCCTGCACCTGGCTGATGCCGGCCTTCACGTTCAGATAGGAGGAACGTGCGGCCTGCACGGTCTGGCGGCGAACGAACTCGAGGTTCTCCAGGGCCTGGCTGTAGCTGGCCGCGGCCTTGCTGGTTTGTGCGGAAACGGCGCCGCCGGTATAGATGGGAAAGGTGAGCTGTACGCCCACGTTGGTGTCGGTCTTTTGCCGGTCGCCGCTGAACAGGGTGCCATTGTCCTTGTAGTTGAGGTCGCTGTAGCTGTACGAGGCCACCAGGTCGAGATACGGGTAGTGACCTGCACGGGCCTTCCTGACCTCGTAACCGGCGGCCTTGGCGGCAAACTGGGCGGCCAGAAAGTCGAGATTCTGGGCCAGGGCCTGATCCACCCAGGCCTGGATGTCGTCGGGTTCGGGCGTGACCAGCGGCAATTCATCGGACAGCGGGTCGAGGCTTGCGATGTACTGCCTGGTGATCACGGACAGGGCCTCGCGGGCGATGTCCACCTGGTTGCGGGCATTGATCTCGGCGGCCACCGCGGCATCGTGACTGGCCTGGGATTCCTTGACGTCGGTAATGGCGATGAGGCCCACCTCGAAGCGCTTTTGTGACTGTTCGAGCTGGCGCGCGATGGCCTCCTTCTCGGCCGTGGCAAAGCGCAGGTTGTCCTCGGCACCGAGCACGTTGAAGTAGGCCTCGGCCACGCGCAGGATGAGGTCCTGCTGGGCGGCCTTGTACTGTGCCTCGGCCTGGGCCACGCTGGCATCGGCCTGTTTCAGGGCCATCCACTGGTCGTGGTGATACAGCGACATGTTCAGGTTGAGCGCGCCGTTGAGGGTGTTCCAGTCGTCCTTGCCGTTGAAGCGGGGGTCGGTATGCCCCCTGGTTTCGCTGCTGCTTTCGGTCAGGCCACCTTGGGCGATGATCTGCGGCAGCAGGGCCGAGCGCGCCAGCGGCTTGTCCTGCAGGCTGGACTGGTAGGCGTATTCGGCTGCCTTGTACTGGGCATCGTTCTGCAGCGCCAGCCGGTAGACATCCATCAGGCTCTCCGCCTGCAGGTTGCCGGCGGCCAGCAGCAGGCCGGCAAACAGAAAGGTCAGTGTCTTCTTCATCTGTGGTGTCCTTCTTCTGCAATCCGATTCAGTAACGGGGCATGGACGGGTCGACCTGCTCGGCCCAGGCCTCCACGCCGCCGCTCAGGTTGATGACCCGCGAAAATCCGGCATGTTCCAGCAGGCGGCAGGCATGGCGGCTGCGAATGCCGTGGTGGCAGATGACCACGACCGGTACTTCCGGATCGAGCGCCAGCGCATCGAGCCCAGTCGGCAGCTGGCCCAGGGGCAGCAGGCGGGAGCCGTCGATGTGGCACAGCTCGAACTCCCAGGGCTCGCGTACGTCGAGAAGCTGGGGTTGCTGCGGGTTCCTGGCCAGCCATTCGGCAAGCTCGGTGGCGGTCATGTGTTGCATGCGGTTGATTCTACTCCCCGCATGGCCAGGATGCAGGTTCCCCGGAAATCAGAAGCGGAATTCGGCCGGGGGCAGCAGGCCGTCGAGCGGCTCGATGCGGGTCTCGAACAGGAATTCGCGGGCGTACTCGTCCTCGCCCAGGCGGCGCACCAGCATGGCCTCCATGACAGGATCCTGGCCGATGATCACGAACAGGCGGCCGCCGATGCGCAGGGCGCGTTCGAAGCCCTCGTGGTAGACCGGCATCGAGGCAGTGACGGCAATGGCGTCGAAGCGCTTTTCCTCGCCCCAGCCGTGGGCCGCGTCGCCGGTATGGCGGATGACATTGTCGATGCCGAGCGCATGCAGGTGGGCGCCGGCACGGGCCGAGTAGTCGGCGTGGATCTCGACCGTGTCCACCTGTCGGGCAAGCCGCGACAGGCAGGCGGCCAGATAGCCGCTGCCGGTGCCGATCTCGAGCACCCGGTCGGTGGGCTGCAGTTCCAGGGCCTGCATCAGGCGGGCCTCGACCTTGGGCGCCATCATGTGATGGCCGTGGCTGCCGAGCGGGATCTCGGTGTCGGCATAGGCCAGGTGCTGCCAGCCCATGGGCACAAACAGCTCCCGCGGCAATGTGCCCATCACCTCCAGCACGCGCTCGTCGAGCACCTCCCACGGGCGGATTTGCTGCTCGATCATGTTGTAGCGCGCCAGTTCGGGGTTTTCTGCCTGTTGCATCGGATGTCTGCCGTCTGCCCGGGAATGTGCGAAAATAACCCACCCGACAGACAGGGACAAGACCCCACGCCGGGCGTCCCTTCTTGCCAGCCGCGCCGAGGCCGTACAGCATTCGGCCTGTTCGGCCCCGAGCCAGGAGTATCCAGATGAGTGCCATCCCAGACGAGTTCGTGAAGAAGACCGCCCGCCTGTCGGAAGAAGTGACCCGCCCCTTCCCGGGTTCGCGCAAGATCTATGTCGAGGGCTCGCGCCCCGACATCCGCGTGGGCATGCGCGAGGTGGTCCAGTCCGACACCCCGGCAAGTTTTGGCGCCGAGCCCAATCCGCCCATCCCGGTCTATGACACCTCGGGCCCCTTCACCGACCCCGAGATCGAGATCGACCTGCTCAAGGGGCTGCCGGCATTGCGCGCGCCCTGGATCGAGGAGCGCGGCGATACCGAACTGCTCGACGGACCGACCTCCGAATACGGCCGGGCGCGGCTGGCCGATCCCGCGCTCGACCACCTGCGCTTTGCCCACCTGCGCCAGCCGCGACGGGCGAAGGCCGGGCACAACGTCACCCAGATGCACTATGCCCGGCAGGGCATCATCACGCCCGAGATGGAATACGTCGCCATCCGCGAGAACCTGCGGCTGGACGAGCTGCGTCGTGATCCGGCCTATGAGCGCCTGCTGCGCCAGCACCGGGGCCAGCCCTTCGGCGCCAAAATCCCCGACGAGATCACGCCCGAGTTCGTGCGCCAGGAAGTGGCCGCCGGGCGCGCCATCATCCCCTGCAATATCAATCACCCGGAACTCGAGCCGATGATCATCGGCCGCAACTTCCTGGTCAAGATCAACACCAACATCGGCAACTCCGCCGTCACCTCCTCCATCGAGGAAGAAGTGGAGAAGATGGTCTGGTCGGCGCGCTGGGGCGGCGATACGCTGATGGACCTCTCCACCGGCAAGAACATCCACGAGACCCGCGAGTGGATCCTGCGCAACGCGCCGATGCCGATCGGCACGGTGCCCATCTACCAGGCGCTGGAAAAGGTCGACGGCAAGGCCGAGGAGCTGACCTGGGCGCTGTTCCGCGACACCCTCATCGAACAGGCCGAGCAGGGGGTGGACTACTTCACCATCCATGCCGGGGTGCGCCTGGCCTATGTGCCGCTGACCGCAGAGCGGGTCACCGGCATCGTCTCCCGCGGCGGCTCGATCATGGCCAAGTGGTGCCTCGCGCATCACCAGGAGAACTTCCTCTATACCCACTTCGAAGAGATCTGCGAAATCATGAAGGCCTACGACGTGGCCTTCTCTCTGGGTGACGGCCTGCGCCCGGGCTCCATAGCCGATGCCAACGACCGTGCCCAGTTCGCCGAACTGGAGACGCTGGGCGAGCTGACCCGCATCGCCTGGGAGCACGACGTTCAGGTCATGATCGAGGGGCCGGGCCATGTGCCGCTGCATATGGTCAAGGAGAATGTGGACAAGGAGCTGCGTGACTGCTTCGAGGCCCCGTTCTATACCCTCGGCCCGCTGGTGACCGACATCGCCCCCGGCTACGACCACATCACCTCCGCCATTGGCGCTGCCAACATCGGCTGGTACGGCACTGCCATGCTCTGCTACGTGACGCCCAAGGAGCACCTGGGCCTGCCCAACAAGGAGGACGTGCGCGAGGGCATCATCACCTACAAGATCGCCGCCCACGCGGCCGATCTGGCCAAGGGGCACCCGGGTGCCCAGCTGCGAGACAATGCCCTGTCCAAGGCCCGGTTCGAATTCCGCTGGGAGGACCAGTTCAACCTCGGCCTCGACCCGGAGCGCGCGCGCGAGTACCACGACGAGACCCTGCCCAAGGACTCGGCCAAGGTGGCCCACTTCTGTTCCATGTGCGGGCCGCATTTCTGCTCCATGAAGATCACCCAGGACGTGCGCGAATACGCCGCCACCCGCGGCATCGGCGACATCAGGGTGGCCGTGGAAGAGGGCATGAAGGAAAAGGCCGAGGAATTCCGCAAGGGCGGGGCCGAGATCTACCGCAAGAGCTGAGCCCTTGCATTCGGCGGGCGAATGGGGGATAAACAGGTCAGCCCTGCACCAGAATGGGGCGTGTTGCCGGAACCCCGGAATCCGTGAAACAAGCGAGGAGTCGTATTGATGCTGGCCAATACCCCTGAGCGTTATGGTGCCCTGTCGCGTGCGCTGCACTGGATCAGCGCCCTGATCGTCTTTGCCCTGTTCGGGGTCGGGCTCTACATGACCGAGCTCGACAAGCAGGATCCGCTGCGGCAGCAGCTCTTTTTCTACCACATGAGCACCGGGGTGCTGCTGTTCATGCTCACCGTGGTGCGCGTACTGTGGCTCAAGGTCTCGCCGCCCCCGCCGTTGCCGGGCGGGCTGGCCGGGTGGGAGCGCATGCTGACGCTGGTGGTCAAGTCGCTGATGTACCTCCTGCTGCTGGCTATTCCCCTGGCGGGCTACATGATTGCCGCCACCGCCGGCAAGCCGGTGCCCTTCTACGGCCTGTTCGAGATCCCGCCCGTGGTGGGCGAGAGCGAGGGCCTGCAAGAGCTGTTCGAGGAAGTGCACGAGGTACTGGCCTGGCTGCTGATTCTGCTGGCCGTGCTCCACATCGCTGGTGCGCTCAAGCACCGCTGGTTCGACATGAATGAGGAGGTTGATGTGCTGCGGCGCATGACCTGACAGGCGTACGGAATAACCGTTCATGAGCCCCGGCCTCCGTGTCGGGGTTTTTCATGGTGCGCCCGGCATGGGCGCGCCCCTGCGGGTGGAAGTCCACCTCGAGCTGGTTACGGTGAGTGAAGCAAAGCCAACTGCGGAAGGGGGCATGTAAAAGGGTCTGTCCCCATTTTGTTGCCATTTTGTTGCTGGGCTGCTCAGGCCCTTGGCTGCGCCAGGAGACCAACCGGGGGACAACCCCCAATCCACAACCTTGTCCTAGTGAAACAGGGGGTCAATTCTGAATGTCGATAGGGGGTCAGTTTCTGGTGTCGCTTGACAAATGGGGTCTGTCCCTATTTCTTCGCTGCTGGTTTCGTACCCGCTGCGCGGGCACGAGTTCATTTCTTTTGCACGCGCAAAAGAAACGAACCAAAGAAAACGCGGCCAGGAACGCGCCTGCTGCGCAGGTTCCCGACTCCGGGCA
>RFHG01000029.1 GCA_003696465.1 Gammaproteobacteria bacterium
ACCCTGCTGGCCGCCCTGGCCGGCCCCTGGATCACGCCGCTGACGCCTGGCATGGCGGCCGTGGCGGGACTGCTGATCGGGCTTTCGGGCTTCATCGGCGATGTGGTCATCTCGGCGGTGAAGCGCGACCTGGGCATCAAGGACAGCGGCAGTCTCATCCCGGGGCATGGGGGCCTGCTCGACCGCATCGACAGCCTGACCTATGCCGCACCGCTGTTCTTCCACTTCATCCACTACCTGCACTACTGAGGAGACGGGCATGAACGGCATCCTCAACCGCATGCTGCGCTGGCTGTTCTTCAATGGCCCGGTGCGCGTCTTCGTGCTGCTGGCGCTGGGCGTGCATGTCCGGCACCGCGAGCGTCTGCCGGAACAGGGGCCGGCCATCATCGTCGCCAACCACAACAGCCACCTCGACACCCTGCTGCTGATGAGCCTGCTGCCGGCCCGCACCCTGCCACGGGTGCGCCCGGTGGCCGCCGGCGACTACTTCCTGCGCAACCGTTTTCTGGCCTGGTTTGCGCGCGAGATCATCGGGATCATCCCCATCCGGCGGGGCGGCGGAGGCCATACCGACCCCCTGGTACCCGTCGATGCCGCACTGGAACGCGGCGAGATCGTGATCTTCTTCCCCGAGGGCACGCGCGGCGAGCCCGAACGGCTGGCACCGCTGAAAAAGGGCATCTTCCATCTTGCCCGGCGCCATCCCGGGGTACCGGTCATACCGGTCTGGATCCAGGGGGCCGGGCGCGCCCTGCCACGGGGCGAGGCGCTGTTCGTGCCCTTCTTCTGTGACCTCGCCGTGGGCGCACCGCTCTACGGCCACGATGCCGGGGCCGGCTGGCTGGAGACACTGCGCACGCGCATGTGTGCCCTGCAATCGGAGCTGCCGGCACTGCACTGGTACGAGGATCCGGACGATGAAGACTGAACGGCTGATCGCACTGCTCTGGGGTGTGGCCGAGGCCACCTTCTTCCCGCTGGTGCCGGATGTGTGGCTGGGCTGGGTCGCCCTCCGCCAGGGGCTGCCTGCCGCCCTGCGTGCCCTGCCCTGGGCCGTGCTGGGCGCCCTGCTCGGGGGCATGCTGACCTGGCAGCTGGCCCCCCTGTCGCAGATGCAGGCGCTGGTACTCGCCGCCATACCCAACGTGAACGAAGCACTGCTGCTCAAGGTACAGGCCCAGCAGATGGCCTGGGGGGCGGCGGCCCTTCTGCTGGCACCGCTGGGCGCGGTGCCCTTCCGCCTGCATGCCCTGCTCGCGGCCACCACCGGCACGATGAATCCTCTGGCCTTTCTGGCCCTTGCCGTACCGGCACGTAGCCTGCGTTTTCTTGCCGTAACCGCCCTTGTGGCGGCCATGAACCGGGGCCTGCGCGCGCATCTTTCGCTGACCGTCCGCAAACGTGTCTATGTGCTGCTCTGGACCGGCTTCTATGTCTGGCTGTATACCCACTTCAATACCTGAGGCCGGACACGCCGAATGTGCTTGATGCCGTTGTGG
>RFHG01000252.1 GCA_003696465.1 Gammaproteobacteria bacterium
ACCAACACCCGCCGAACGCGTGCGGCTTCGGGTTGCAGCTGATACCGCGCCTCAAGTCGAGGGTCGAGCCTGCGCGTGTTCAGGCTTGGAGGCAGGTTGCCCTGCTCGATGGCCAGCAGGCCAATGACAGCGCCCAGGATACCGGCCGCGCCCAGGGTGTGCCCGGTAAAGCCCTTGGTCGAGGCGCAGGGCGTGCGGTTTCCGAACAGCCTGCATACGGCCCGGTCCTCGGCCAGGTCGTTGGCCGGCGTGCCGGTGCCATGCAGATGAATGAAGTCGATTTCGTCCGGCGCAAGCCCGGCCTCTGCCAGGGCTGCCTGCATCGCCCGTGCCGCGCCCTCGCCCTCCGGGTGCGGGCTGGACATGTGCCAGGCATCGCTGCTCTCGCCGCAGCCAAGGAAACGGAACGGGGCCTCGCGGTCGGCCTCGAGCAGGGCAAAGCCTGCCGCCTCGCCGATGCTGATGCCATCACGTTCGGCATCGGCGGGGCGACAGGGCTCGGCGGAGACGAGCTGCAGACTGTTGAACCCGTACAGGGTCATGCGACAGAGGCTGTCGACACCGCCCACGAGGGCCGCGTCGCAGACCCCGGCCTGGATGTGGCGCGCGGCGGTGGCAAACACCTTGGCACTGGAGGAGCAGGCGGTGGAGACCACCTGCGCCGGCCCCTGCAGATCCAGGGCCTCGAGCAGGAAGGCAGCCAGGGAAAAGGTATTCTGTGTGCGCCGGTAGTCGAACCACCCGGGCAGGGCGCCGTTCGCATCCCGTGCCGCGTAGGCCCGTTCGGTCTGCTCCACGCCAGAGGTCGAGGTACCGATAAAGACACCGATACGATCACTGCCGTAGCGCGCCCGGGCCTGCTCCAGGGCATCCATGAACCCGTCCTGGCCAAGGCCCAGCCAGGCCAGGCGGTTGTTGCGGCAGTCCCACGCCGCCAGCGACGTGGGTAGGGTCAGGGACTCCAGCTCCGGCACCCTGCCAATCCAGGTCTCGAGATCGACCTCCTCGAAATCGCAGGGGCGTAGGCCGCCCCGTGCCTCGGCCAGGGCACGGCGGTGCGATTCCAGCCCCGCCCCGAGGGCGGAGGTGGCGGTAAATGCAGTGATGGCAAGGGGGTTCAAGGCCGCATGCTTCCCGTGTCGGAACGGCCTGCGGCCAGCAGCCAGGCGGCAACGAAGGCCAGCGTGGCCCCCAGCGCCACGGTGCTGCCCAGCGCGCGCAGGACGGGTATCTCGGAAAGCGCAAGGATAGCAAACACGCCGATGGTGGACACCCCGCAAACGAGGATTGCCAGCGCCGTGCGTCGGGCATCGCTGCCCTGCTCCTGCCGGGTGAAGAACAGTCCGTAGTCGATCCCGAGCCCGGCCACCAGCAGCAGGGCCACCAGATGAAACAGGCTCAGGCTGACCCCGGCGAGGATCAGCAGGCCGAGGGCAGCCGAGACTGCAGTCAGCACACCGCCGACCACGCGCAGCACGCGTTGCGGGTCGCGCAACGCCAGCAGCAATACCAGCACGATCAGAAGCGCCCCGATCAGCACGCGTTCGAGCGCCTCACGGCGGAAGTCGTCCATCAGTCGGCTGGTCTCGGCCGTCAGATCGAGCAGCTGCACCCCCGGCATCTGCGCGCCCTGAAGGGCAGCAGCCAGGCGTTGCGGCTGGTTCAGGCCGTGCAGGCGCACGATGCCACGCGCGCCGCTCCCGGTGCTGCGCAGCAGGCCTGACAGACGCAGGCCGAGTGCGCTGCCCTGCAGGTCCTGCGGGCGCAGGGGAGGCAATTCCCTGCTCTGCGCCACGTCGTGATGGAAGGCCTCGAAGGCGTCGGCCCGAAAGGGCAGTTCACGCAGGGCACGTGTGAATCGGGTGCGCAGGGTTTCGGCATCGGGGAGCCGGGACTGCCGCAGGCGCTGACGCTTCGCGCTGGGCAGGATGTCGGCCGCCATTTCGTGGCCCGCGAGCCAACCGTTTTTTTTGGCCTGCTGCAGCAGCGGCTGCAGGCGTTCCTCGCGCTGCAGAACCTGCTCCGTATCGGATCCGTCGACAATGATGAGGTAGCCCGGCTCGGCCACGCCCATGGATCGTCTGAGGCTGCCATCGGCCTGACGCAGCTCCGCCGGCACCGGGCTCAGGTCACGGATGTCATGCGACCAGGGGTCGCCCCGCACCAGCAGCATGGCCGGGCCCAGGAGCAGCAGCACGCCCAGCACCGGCAGGGCGACACGCGCCGGCAGGTGTTGCCGGACGAGCCAGCCCGCGAGCCCGAGCAGACGGGGTTCATATCGGGGTGGCGGCAGCAGGTGGGGCAGCAGATAGCGCACCGAGGCGGCCGCAAGCAGCAGACCGGCAATGGAAAACACTCCGAGCTGGGCAAGCCCGCTGAACCCGGTCACGGCCATGGCCGCATAGCCGATTACCGTGGTCAGCACGCCCAGCCGCAGGGTCGGCCAGATGCGTGCAAGGGCGGCGTCGGCCGATTCTTCGCGCCGCTGATGCGCGAACAGGTGCACCGGGTAGTCCAGTGCGACGCCCAGCAGGGTGATGCCAAAGGCCAGGGTGATGCCGTGCACGCTTCCAAACAGCAGCGAGGTGGTTGCCACTCCGCCCAGCCCACCCATCAGCAGCGGGATGCCGGCCAGCACCACCCGCCGCGGATCGCGCCAGACCCGATACATGAAGGCCACCAGGAACAGGCTGGCCAGCAGGCTCAGCCACTGGCTCTCGCCGCGAATGCGGGCGCGGCTCTGCAGGGCAAACCAGGGCGCACCGGAGAGTCGCAGTCGCACGTCGGTTCCGGCAGCAGCGCGGTCGAAGGCACTTCGGATCAGCTCGAGATTGCGCTGCTGGGCGTCCAGAGCCATGCCGGGCGCGGTACTCTCGAGCAGCAGGAATGCCTGCCGATGATCCGGCGACATCCACACGCCCTGATACCGCACCGGTCGGGGCCCGGCCGTAGCCAGCCCCTCGAGCACGCGGCGAAAGGCCGCGGTCGGATCCCGAGGCAGCAGCGCCTTTTCGAACGGTGCCAGGGGCGAGCCCAGTTCCTCCAGCCGGTTTTGCAGTTGTTCGTGCAACCGCTCGGTGGCAAATGCCCCCGCGTCCGCGCCTGGATCGAGCAGATAGCGGTAGCGCAGCAGTTGCCGCCGGGTTGCCTCGTCCAGCAGCGTGCTGCCATCCAGTACCTGACTGAAGCGCCCGCTTTCGCGCAGGCGTTTGGCCAGGCCGCGGGCCACCACGGCCAGTTCCTCGGGGCTGCCGCCTTCCAGTACCACCAGCCAGAGGCGGGCCGCAGCGCCCTCGCGCAGCTCCTCGAGCAGCAGGCGCTCGCTGCGATTCTCCGCCTTGTCCGCGGCCGGCAGAAAGGCCGAGAGATCGGCCGTCACGGTGGTGCGACCGAAGACCTGCCACAGCATGAGGCCGAGCAGGACCAGCCACGGCAGCCACCACCAGGAACGGCTATTCATTCGCATCCTGCAATGTGCGGAATTCGGTCACGGTCCGGTCCCCGTTGGTCTCGAGCAGCACGAAGCGCTCGGGCCTGTCGCCCTGCCCCTCGACCTCGATCCCGGAGACGACAGCGCGCATGCGTGCATCCCGCGGTTCCAGGCGGACGTGCCACTGCGCCCCCTGCCGGTCCAGCGCGACCCGGTAGTGGCGGCGCAGGGCCTCCAGGTCCCCGGCCAGCAGGGCGCGGAAGGAGGCCACGAAGGCACGCAGCAGGGGCAGGTCATCCAGCCCGATCTCGCGGCGCTGCCCCTGGCCGTCGTCGAGGATCACGCGCTCGCCGTCGATGATGGCGCGCCTCTGTCCCACCTGCCGCTCGAGATAGTCGGGCCGGCGATAGTAGAGCGAGCCACTCTGCACCAGTGGCACGTCCAGCAGGCTGGAGGTCTGCTCCTCGGTGAAGGCCACGCGCCGCTCGGGGACGGCGGCCAGTCGGGACATCAGTGCCGCCAGCTCCGCATCATCGCTTCGTGCCGTCACCAGCAGGGGAAGCAGCATCAGGGCCAGCAGGGCGCATGGCCGAAGGTTCCTGCCAATAGTCATAGAAGTTGAACCAGTTCCATGGATGGTTGCGGGCATGATAATCCAGCCGCGCGGCAAAGCGGCAGGTCAGTGTATTCACCACTTCCTCTCGCTGCGCGCGGGGCACCGGTGCGCCATCGTGCAGCGGCTCGAACACAATGCGGTAGCGATTGCCGCCCAGATACAGGCCCCAGAACAGGATCACGGGTACCTGCAGGGCCACGCCGAGCAGTGCCGGCCCGGTGGGCAGACATGCGGGCCGGCCCAGAAACGGGCAGGACTGCCAGCGCCCGGCCTGATCGATGCGATCACCCAGCATGCCGACCACGGCCCCCTCGTCCAGGGCCTCGCGTACCCGCAACATGGTATCGGGCCTGCCCAGCGGAATCACGGTCTGAGCCACCTCGGGGTTGAGTGCCTCGAGCAGGCGGGTGATGGTGGCATTGTGCTGCGGATACATCAGCACGCGCAGGGGCAGGTTGCGCCACTTGAGGCCCAGTGCCCGCAGCACCTCGAAGCTGCCCAGATGGCTGCCCAGCAGCAGACAGCCGCGCCCGCGCTCCAGCTGCCTGTCAAGCAGCTCGACGCCGTGCACCTCGACCTCGAACAGGTCGTCGCGGCCGGCCAGAAGAAACACGCGATCGAGCAGCACACTGGCAAAGGCATGATGATGGCGGAAGGTATCACGCCAGCCGGCCGGCCGCCCCAGCGCCTGTTCGAGAAACTGCGCGGAGGCCTTGCGGCTGCGGGGGCCTCCGATCCAGAACCACAGCGTGATCGGCCACAGCAGGGCCCGTGCCACGGGCCGCCCGAGGTTCAGGGCGATCCAGCGGATGCTGCGCAGCCAGAAGGCATTGCTGCGTTCGCGGGTATGGCGCCAGTCGAGGCTCACGGCGGGTCGGTGTGGAGTTGCAACTGGCCACTGGCCATGACCTGCTCACCATGCAGGCAGCTAAACGCAATGCGGTCGTTCGTGGCACCCTGCCAGTGCCATTCGAGCTGCAGCGCCATGCCCGGCAGTACCGGCTGCAGGAACTTCACCTGCGGCACCCCGGCCAGACGCAGCCCGGGGACAACCTCACACAGCGCGGCATGTACTGCCTCCAGGAGCACCACGCCCGGCACCACCGGCTGGCCCGGAAAGTGCCCCTCCAGCGCGGGATGATCACGGGCGATGAACAGGGGCAGCGGTTCAGGCACGGCGCTGCTCCGAGAGGCGGTCCAGCAGGGCCTGCAGGTCTGCTGAAGGCAGCTTGCCGGTGGCGTTGCGTGGCAGGCGCTCGACCCGATACAACGGCCGCGGCAGGAACACCGGGTCGAGCTGGGCGGCCAGCGCGTCGAGAATGGCCCGGTCGTCCAGCTCAGGCGCCACCACCACCGCCCGCAGTCGACCGCCCTCCTCCTCCGGTGGCACGAAGACACCGTCATGCACGCCCTCGATGGCATTGAGGCGCAGGTTGAGGTCGCTCAGCGAGACGCGCTTGCCGGCAATGTTGACGAGATCGGCCTGCCGGCCCACGAGCCGGAACCGGCCACCCGCCACCGGCTCCAGAAGGTCGCCCGGCACCACGCGCTCCGGCAGCCAGTCGGCGCTGACCTCGGCCCGGCCGTCCTCCGCAATGTCGAAGACCATGCCCTGATAGGGCTGCCAGCCCGCTTCCTCGACCGTGCGCCGGCTGGCCATGGAGCCGGCCTCGGTACAGCCGTAGATCTCCATTACCGGGGCCCCGAAGAGGCGTTCCGCCTCGGCTGCCAGATCGACATCCAGCGGCGCCGTGGCCGAGATGATGCACGCAAGGCGCGGCCACTCGAGTCCGCTGCGCACCAGCGCGCGCAGGTGCAGCGGCGTGGTGACCAGCGTGCTGCCCTCGCCCATTGCCTGCAGCGCGGCCTGCACATCCGCCGGATAGAAGGGCATGCCGCGCCATGCGCGGGTCCCGCTGAAGAGCGGTACCAGAATGCCGAGTTCGAAGCCGTACATGTGCTGGGGCGGCACGGTGGCCACCAGGCGTGCGTCCGCATCGAATCCGAAGCGGCGAATCGCCGCCGCGCTGCCGCGCTTCAGGCAGTCCCAGGACTTGACCGCCGGACGCGGTCGGCCCGTGCTGCCGGAAGTATGGGCCACGGCCACCACTCGCTCGGGCTCCGGAACTGCGACAGGCTCGGCATGCCCGGCGCCAGCCTCCGGCAGTGCGACGGCCAGCCGAGCCCAGTCCGACGGCCATTGCGGATCTTCCCGGCCCGGTTCGTGCAACAGCACCGCACCGGGATACATGGACCGCAACTCGCTCAGGGCACCAACGCTGCGATTGGGTGGCAGCAGCAGCGGCAGGCCGCTGATCAGTCCGGCCAGCAGGCCGGCAGCAAAG
>RFHG01000253.1 GCA_003696465.1 Gammaproteobacteria bacterium
CCGATGGTGACGATGAGCAGAATGATGACAAAGATGAATTTCTGGCTGGCGTAATCGAGGCGGATGGCATTGGCCAGATTGGGCATGGCTTCATCCCAGCTCACCAGGCGCAGGTCGCTCCCGGCGATCAGGTTTTCAATCCGTGGTCCGATCCGGCGGTCATCCTTCGGGTTGGCGAGCAGAATCGAGAGCGTGTGAACGGCATCCCGGTCGGCGCTCAGGCCGGCGACGACATGGCGCTCGGCCATCACCAGAGTCCTGTCCACCTCCCTGAGATGGGTGCGGACCACACCGCCGATGCGAAAGAGTTCGCTGCGCAGTTCCCCGTCTCTGCTCTGGACCGTGATAACCAGTTTCTGCCCCGGTCGCAGCTTCAGTTCGCGCAGCAGGCGCTCCCCGACAATCACCCTGTGCCCCCGGGCTCCCTCGACCGGGTCGCCACGGACCATGTGACGCAAGAAGGGGTTGAACCGGGCCTCCAGCTCCGGGTCGACCCCGGTCAGGACGATGCCACGACTTTCCCGGCTCGACTGGGCCAGGCCGGCAAGATAGAGCCGCGGCAGGGCGGCGACCACGCCGGGGATGGCGGCGATGCGTTGCGGCAGATCGCCGGCCGGCCACAGCAGCTTTTCATCCTGGTCGGGCAGGTAGTTGCGATGGTAGACGGCCAAATGGCCGCTGCCGGCGCGCACACCGGCGTTGATCATCTCCCGGTAGACGCCGAAGGACAGGTTGTGAAAGGCCTGTACCAGCATGACGCTCAGGGCGACCGCCGCCAGGGTGATGAGGGTGCGGCGCCGGTTGCGCCAGAGGTTGCGCCATGCCAGTTTCGTCAGTTCAGTCATGGCGCAGAGCCTCCACCGGTTTGAGCCGGGCGGCCCGGCGGGCCGGCAGCAGGGCGGCCAGCAGGCTTACCGCCAGCAGCGCCAGCGCCGGAATCAGGATGTTTTCAGGATCGAAACGGGCATGCAGACGCGGCAGAATGGTGCCGCCGCCGTAGGTGATCGGCGTCAGGGTGCCCGACAGGTCGATGCCGATGGTCGCCATCAGGCCGGTCAGGACCAGCCCCAGAACGGTGCCGAGGCCGAGACCGATGAACCCGAGCAATCCGGCCTCGTAGAGGATCAGCAGGCGGATGCGGTTCGGGCGCAGGCCGAGGGCGGCCAGTACGCCGAACTCGCGCGTGCGCTCCAGCACCGACATGAACAGGGTGTTGAGG
>RFHG01000254.1 GCA_003696465.1 Gammaproteobacteria bacterium
GCTCGGCCCCGACTACATCGTTTGGGACCAGGCGGCCACCATCGTCTTTCGGCGGCCTGGGCGCAGTACCGTGCGGGCTGAGTTCGAGCTTACCGACGAAGTGATCGAAGACATCCGGCGGCGCGTGGCCGGAGGCGAGGCCTGGCGACCGAAGTTCACGGTGGAAGTCAGGGATGAGGAAGGGACGGTCGTGGCCGAGGTGGAAAAAGTACTGTACGTGCGCCTGAAGCGACCGCCCCAGGGTGGCTGAGGCGCGCTTTCGCAAAAAACGAAATACCCGCATCGCATGCGCATCCATCTGCTCGAACCCTTTTTTGGCGGCAGCCATCGCGAGTGGGCGCTCGGCTATCAGCGGCACAGCCGCCACGAGGTGGAGCTGCACACGCTGCCGGGCAGCTACTGGAAATGGCGCATGTGGGGTGGGGCGGTGGCGCTGGCGCGCAAATACCGCGAGGTGCTGGCCCTGCCCGACCTGTGGCTGGCTACCGACATGCTCGACCTGGCCACCTTCCTCGGGCTGCTGCACGACGTGCCGGGCGCGGCAGCCGTGCCCGTGGTGGCCTGGTT
This sequence comes from Gammaproteobacteria bacterium, assembly GCA_003696465.1. Classification (GTDB taxonomy): domain Bacteria; phylum Pseudomonadota; class Gammaproteobacteria; order J044; family J044; genus J044. Next base: position 568 of record RFHG01000254.1, read on the forward strand.
TCACGAGAATCAGCTGACCTACCCGTGGTCGCCTACCGACGCCGACGTGGGGGCCGGGCGCGACATGCAGTATGCTTTCATCAACTTCACCACGGCATTGGCGGCCGGCCGCATCGTGTTCAACTCGGCCTTCCATCGCGACAGCTTCCTGCATGCGCTGCCCCGCATGCTGCGCCGCTTTCCCGACCGGCGCCAGCGCGACCTGGTGCCCGCGCTCTGGGACAAGGCACACGTATTGCCTGTGGGCCTGGAGCTGAAGGCGCTCGATGCCTGGTCCGACACCCCGCGCTCCGAGGGGCCGCCCATCGTGCTGTGGAACCATCGCTGGGAATTCGACAAGGGACCCGAGCCGTTCTTCAGGGCGCTGATGGTGCTGGCCGGCGAAGGCGTTCCGTTCCGGCTGGTGGTGCTGGGCGAAAGCTTCGCGCGCAGCCCCGCCATTTTTGCGGAAGCGGGGGAAAGGCTGGCCGACCGCATCCTGCACTGGGGCTTCGTGCCCGACAAGGCCGAGTACTACCGCTGGCTGTGGCGCGCCGACATCTTGCCCGTGACGTCCATCC
>RFHG01000255.1 GCA_003696465.1 Gammaproteobacteria bacterium
CTGCCGCACAGGCAGCTCAGAAATTGGGCAGATCTTTCACACGGTACAGGGAAGCGTTCACTGCCGCACAGGCAGCTCAGAAATTCATGAGTACATCTCCAGGAAGAGGCGGGGCGTTCACTGCCGCACAGGCAGCTCAGAAAGCCGCAGATTCGCAAAGACTCGGCGGGTCAAGGTTCACTGCCGCACAGGCAGCTCAGAAATGGCCGTCATGGCGGCGATGCCCTCGGGAAGAGTTCACTGCCGCACAGGCAGCTCAGAAAATAGGCCGTGACCGGGTCCACGGTTAGGACCTGTTCACTGCCGCACAGGCAGCTCAGAAACTGACCGGCGAGGGCTGGGACAGACTCCACCCAGTTCACTGCCGCACAGGCAGCTCAGAAATCAGCGATCAGCGACGAAATAGCCTGTTCAATGTTCACTGCCGCACAGGCAGCTCAGAAATATTCCCGAGGAACAACCGTTGCATGACCAGAGTTCACTGCCGCACAGGCAGCTCAGAAAAGTCCGGGGACTGCATCATGGCCCTGTTCAGGGTTCACTGCCGCACAGGCAGCTCAGAAAAACTCGACTTTTGAAATATCCGATTTGAACAGGTTCACTGCCGCACAGGCAGCTCAGAAACGGTGTTTCGATGCGCTGGTAGGAATCATCAGGTTCACTGCCGCACAGGCAGCTCAGAAAGCATGGACCTGGCGACTGTGATCGCACTGGCTGTTCACTGCCGCACAGGCAGCTCAGAAATGACTGACGCTGGAGAGTGGTCCAGGATCTCAGTTCACTGCCGCACAGGCAGCTCAGAAACGCCAAATCGGTCACTTTCTCGCCTCCCTGATGTTCACTGCCGCACAGGCAGCTCAGAAAACGTTCGAGAGCGACGCGAAATCGACCACTGCGTTCACTGCCGCACAGGCAGCTCAGAAAGACATACCAGGCGCGGCCGGGCGGGCCGACAGGTTCACTGCCGCACAGGCAGCTCAGAAACCGGATCGTCGGCCGGGCGCGTCAGACCCAATGTTCACTGCCGCACAGGCAGCTCAGAAATGTACGCGCAGTATCGCGGTGTCGAGCTGGGCGTTCACTGCCGCACAGGCAGCTCAGAAATTCACGCGCACAGAGCGCGAGAACCGCTGGCCGTTCACTGCCGCACAGGCAGCTCAGAAACCCGACCATCTTCCCTCTGGCCTTGCCCCCCGGTTCACTGCCGCACAGGCAGCTCAGAAAGATGCGTTCCCACGTCCATGGATCGACCAGCTGTTCACTGCCGCACAGGCAGCTCAGAAACGAGACGTGTTTGTGCCCGACATCATCATGAAGTTCACTGCCGCACAGGCAGCTCAGAAAGCAAACGCAGACGACCTCATTTCCGCATCTGGGTTCACTGCCGCACAGGCAGCTCAGAAACGGTGCGCATGTCACGCTCGATGTATTCAAGCGTTCACTGCCGCACAGGCAGCTCAGAAATGGTCGAGACGATGCTGACGCACAAGCCGGATGTTCACTGCCGCACAGGCAGCTCAGAAAAACTCCCGCGCGTTGCGCCGGCGTTCATGCTGGTTCACTGCCGCACAGGCAGCTCAGAAACGGTCGAGACGATGCTGACGCACAAGCCGGATGTTCACTGCCGCACAGGCAGCTCAGAAACGGTCGACTTCCCGATCTCCTTGCCAAGGGTCGTTCACTGCCGCACAGGCAGCTCAGAAAACGAGCCTGGATACACGGCAATTCGGCGAGCTGTTCACTGCCGCACTGTCAGATTAGTAATCCTCTCACATACAAGGGAGCGTTGTATGAGTATCCTATACATTTCGGCCAGAACTACACGCATGTTCTTCGAGATTCAGCGATACACTCACGCCAATCAGCCGACAGCCGCCGGAGATTCTATCGGGCGGTCTATCTCGTCTTTTCTACCCAGATATCCAAAGCCTTCGACCGCTTGCGGTAGGCCTCATCCTGCTGCCAGCGCTCGAGGGCGGTGGGATGCACCTCGCCCTCGATGCTGCGCACCACCGGCGGGCGCATGCGGAAGATGCCCTTGCGTTCGTTGTGCATGCGATCGAGCGGGTCGGGTCGGGCGGCCTGTTCGAGGTGGTCTTCGAACACGAGGCCGCAGGCGCGGGCCTCGTCGAGCATCCAGCGCAGGGCGCAGTTGGACAGGCCGCGCTCCCTGTAGCCACCACCGATGTCGGCATGCACGCCGGCAAACCATGCCTGCCTGAGGTCCAGCCCGGGCTTGTCGCTCCACAGGGTGGGCTCGAAGTCCTGGCGGTTTTCGTCGATGGAGACGGCATGCCGGGCATGGCGGATGATGCGGCTGGGCTCGGTGTCGTGGAACAGGAATTCCGCCTCGCCCAGGGTGCCCCAGAACGGCAGGGGGATGCCCAGGGCGCCCACCGTGTCGAAGGCGCCCAGGAATTCGATCGGCGTGATGTCGGCCACGGCATAACGGGCACGAAAGTCCCGGGCCAGGGGCGCATCGGGCCCGGTGTTGCGATTGCGCTTGCGGTAGAGCCGGTAGGCCTCGGGTATGCGGTCGGCATGTTCGCGCCGCAGCAGGCCGCAGTTGCGGATGAAGCCAGCCAGCGAACGCACGGTATAGGCGCCGCGGCTGAAGCCGAACAGGAAGATGGCATCGCCCGGCTCATGGTTGTGCACCAGAAAGCGGTAGCCGTCCATGATGTTCTTGTCGATGCCGTCGCCGCTGATGCCACCGCTGATGCGCTTGCGGTCGGTGCCCAGGCCCCAGTCGTAGAACACGACCTGCTCGATGCCCGTCGCGTCCACGGGCCGGATGCCGCGCGCGATCTGCAGGATATTGGTGGGCTCGCCCTGCTCCGGCGAGTTCCAGGTGCCATCGGCACAGATGACGATGCGTTTCATATGCTTGACTTGCCTATTATTTTATAAGAGATTTGTGAAATCTATGGAACTGGAGAGCAAGCTAGTGACTAAAAACCTTAACAAGAATCCTATCAAGAATCCTATAAAGTTCATTGCATTTTGTTTTGCCATATTCTTGACAGCATGCACAAGTGTTGAGGTCAAGCCTGTATCAGATGCATCCCTTCTTCGAAATGTTTGTATAGAGAAGAATCCAAGGGTAACAGTGCCGGGTTTTCTTGAAGCTCTCCAAGACGGATTTGCAAATCACGATATCAAGACAAAAGTGATAAGTGCTGGGAAATACGATAGCTGCGATGCCATTCTCACATATACTGCGTTGCGTTCTTGGGACTTGAAGCCTTACCTCTCTCACGCTGAACTTCGACTCAACACGCCAGATGGCAGAAGACTCGGACATGCAATCTATCATCTCGATGGGGGTGGTGGATTTGATCTAAGCAAGTTTTCTGGAGTAAGAGAAAAAATGTTCCCCGTCATTGACCAACTTTTAGGGGGAAAGCCTGCCACCCAACAACAGCAACACTAATTAGCCTGATACGCGCATGCCCCACTCTTCCAGTTGTTCAAGTATGGGCGCAGCCTCCGGGTGTTCCTGCTCGAGCCGAAACAGTCGCTCTCCGTACTCCTCGAGTGTAATACCGTAACGCGGATCGTTCAGGCGGTGGTGGCGCCATTCTTCCCACTGGGCGCGCTCGGCCTCGTTCAGGGTTTCGGGCCAGTTGCGGGCGCGGTAGCGCAGCAGCAGCTCGTCGAGCCTGCGATCCTCGAACACGAAGGTCTCCTGCGCGAGCTGCTCCGGCGTCGAGCGCCGCACGCGGGCAATCTCGCGCTTGTCGTTGTCGGAGAAGAACGGGCCGGAGTAGAGAGTGGGCTCGGGGTCGTCTTCCCCGGGCCATTCGCGCTGCTGCTGCAGGGCCTCGCGCAGGGCCAGCACCAGTTCGGGGTGGCGCTGCAGGAACTCGAAGTGCGCCATGGCGCGCGTCTTGTCGAGGCCGATGCGGGTTTCGGAGGCGCTGTCGAGGGTATTCACGGGGGCCAGCACGGGTGCACGGTTGGCGTGCACCTGCTTGACCGGCAGGCGTTCCTTGCCCTCGGCCTCGAGCTGCTCGCGGCTGCCGTACAGGCGCTCCAGCAGTTCCTCGGGCCCAAGGCCAAGAAATGCCTCGGGATTCTGGCGCAGGTCGTACACCCAGGTGGCATTGCGGTTGTTGGGGTCGCGCATGATGGGCACCACCATGCTGGTGCCGCCGTGACGGGAAGGAAAGCGCGAGGAGGCATGCAGCAGCGGTTGCGGGTTCTCCGGGTCGAGCTGGTCGAGCACCCACTGGCGGTCGCGGTTGTTCCACACCCATGAAAAGAGCCGCGGCTGTTTCTCGCGGATGAGGCGGGCAAGCGCAATGGTGGCGTGCACGTCCGACAGGGCATCATGCGCCTGCTCGTGCAGCAGACCGTTGGCGGCGGCCAGATCCTCCAGCCGAAAGCTCGGCACACCCGGCTCGCCCGGCCGCTCGGGCCACTCGATGCCATCGGGACGCAGGGCATAGGTGAGGCGCACGAGGTCGATGATGTCCCAGCGCGAATTCCCGTTCTGCCAGTGCCAGGCATAGGGGTCGATGAAATTGCGGAAGAACCCGAACCGGGTCACCTCGTCGTCAAAACGGATGTTGTTGTAGCCGACGATGCAGGTTCCGGGGCGGGTGAACTGCGCCTCGATGGCGCCAAAGAATTCCGATTCGATGACGCCCTGCTGCTCTGCGACCTGCGGCGTGATGCCGGTAATGAGACAGGCCTCGGGATGGGGCAGCATGTCCGGCGCGGGCCGGCAGTACAGCACCACCGGATCTTCCACGGGCTCGAAATCCAGCGTGGTGCGGATGCCGGCAAACTGCGCGGGGCGATCGATACGCGGATTGGCACCGAAGGTTTCGTAGTCGTGCCAGAAATAGCTGTCGGTCATGCGCTTTCCCTGTGCTGTGCCATAATCCGGGTCTCCTTCCGAGGTGCAGGATGAAACGGCTCATTATAAGACTCCTCGTGGCCGCGGCCAGCCTCCTCGGCGCCCTGCCCCTGGCGGCAGCCAACAGCCTGGCCGACAGCCCGTCGCCCTACCTCGCCATGCACGGGCAGGACCCGGTGGACTGGCACGACATGCGCGACACACAGGCCCTGCAAAAGGCCCGCAGGCTGGGCCGGCCCCTGTTCATCTCCAGCGGCTATTTCGCCTGCCACTGGTGCCATGTCATGCAGCGCGAAACCTATTCCGACCCTGAGGTGGCCCGCTTCATCAATGAACACTTCGTCGCCTTCAAGCTGGACCGCGAACTCGATCCGGTGATCGATGCACGATTGATCCGCTTTGTCGAATACACCCAGGGCACGGCCGGCTGGCCGCTCAACGTGGTGCTGACCCCGGAAGGCTATCCCTTCTACGGCTTTACCTATCTGCCGAAGGCGCGCTTTCTGGATGTGATGCGGCAACTCGCCACCCTATGGCAGGACGACCGCGAGGAGATCGAACGGCTGGCTCGGGGCGCAGCAGAAGAACTGGACCGGCTGACGGGCGCTGCCGAAAAGCCTTTGCCCCACACCCCGCGCAGCGCGCTGAAGGCGGCCTTTCTCAAGGCGGTTCGCGCCAGTGCGGACCGGTTCGAGGGCGGATTCGGCAACAGCATCAAGTTTCCGAGCGTGCCACAGCTCGAGGCCCTGCTGAACCTGAATGCCGAACGTGAATTCCTCGCCACCACGCTGGATGTCATGCAGCAGCGCAACCTGCAGGATCATCTGCATGGCGGATTCTTCCGCTACAGCACCGACCCGGGCTGGCACACGCCGCACTTCGAAAAGATGCTCTACGACAACGCCCAGCTTGCCCGCCTCTACCTGCGCGCTGGCAGGCTGCTCGACCGGCGCGACTGGCAACAGACCGGCCTGCGTACCGTGGAATTCGCGCGCCGCTGGATGCGTCACCCGCGCGACGGCTACATCGCCAGCCTCTCGGCGGTGGACGACCAGGGCCACGAAGGTGGGTTTTATCTATGGACGCGGGCCGAGGTGGAAGCGGCCCTGACCCCCCGGGAGCGGGCCGTACTCGTGCGCCACTGGGACTACACCGCACCGCCCGAGTTCGAGGAAGGCAATCTGCCGCCGCGTATCGATCCCCGGACACCCGATGCCGCCGCCCTGGGCAGGATTTACCGCAAGCTGGCCGAACATGCGCGCGCGCATCGCAAACTCCCGCAGGACGACAAACGCCTGATCGCCTGGAATGCCCTGATGCTCTCGGCTCTGGCCGAGTGCGCTGCGTCGGATACAGACTGCCGCAGCGACGGCCAGGCACTGGCCCGCTGGCTTGCACACCAGGCAGGCCGGCCAGAGGGGCTGCCCCATGCGCTGGACTCACAAGACCGCCCCGTGGGCACCGCCACCCTGGAAGACCATGCCCTGCTGATTGCCGCGCTGGACGACTGGATGCGCGCACAGCCTGCGCGCCGCAAGGCGCTGGAACCCGTGCGCCGCCGTCTGGCCCGGGCCGCACGCCAGCGCTACCTGCGCCCGGACGGATGGCTTGCAAACGACCATCCCCTCCTGTCCGGCGACCGCCCCCGGCGACACTTCCCGGATACCGTGCTGCCCTCCCCGACTGCACGGATCTATGCCCGGCTGGCCTCGGCCGGTGCAGATGGCCTGCACAGCCTGAAAGACCTGGCCTGCACGCCGGTGGCCGGCATGCAGGACAACCCCTTCGAACACGCAAGCTGGATCAGCAGCCCCGAGCTGGATCAGGGCTGTGGGGAAGTGAAGCGGTAAGACTGATCATCATCTTGATGCGCCGAGAAAAAAGGGGACAGACCCCTTTTTATCATGTCTGGTTGCACACTCGCTGGCGCGAGCGCGTAATTCATTGATGGCTGATGGTCAGCCATACCCCATTCGTTTGCGAGAGCAAAC
>RFHG01000256.1 GCA_003696465.1 Gammaproteobacteria bacterium
CTGCGGCGCCTGCTGCGCGACCTCGAGGACGAGCGCCGCAGGGCCGTCCAGCAGGCCCGGATGACGCCCTGGCGGCTGCCCTGATCCGCGCCCCGGGGGGCCGGTCCGCCGGCGCCCCGGGGCGTAACTCCGCGAAGCCTTGGGAGAATCCAAGTGCCTGAAAATAGGCCGTTTTTTCTTCGATATCGCCTGGACTTCCCCGCGGAACAACGCCTGTATGTCCTCACCATGACGACGGCGCAACAGCCTGAAAACGAAGAAGAAACGGCGATGAGGACGCTCCGCTTCGGAATCGAGATCGAGACCATCGGGCAGACCCGCGAGCGGGTCGCCCAGGCCATCCAGCAGGTGGTCGGCGGCACCATCCACCACGTGGGCACGCCCTTCTGCTACGACCCCTGGCACGTCACCGACGCCCGGGGCCGGACCTGGAAGGTCATGGCCGACAGCAGCCTCAGCGGCTCCAAGCACCTGCAGGCCGAGGTGGTCAGCCCCATCCTCCACTACGAGGACATCCCCGAGCTGCAGGAGGTCGTCCGGGCCGTGCGCCGCGCCCGGGCCAAGGTCGACCACTCGACCGGAATCCACATCCACGTCGACGCCGGCCGCTTCGACGCCAAGGCCCTGCGCAACCTGGTCAAGATCGTCAACAAGCAGGAGCGCCTCATCGAGCACGCCCTGGGGATCAGCCAGGCGCGCCGGGCCCGCTGGTGCCGCGGCATCGACCAGGCCTTCCTCGACAAGATCGAGAAGCAGCGCCCGCGCAGCCTCGATGACATCAACCGCGCCTGGTACGGCTACCACAACACGCGCCCGGTCCACTACGACTCGAGCCGCTACCACGGGGTCAACCTGCACAACGTCTGGTTCCGGGGCACGGTCGAGTACCGCTGGTTCGACAGCACGCTCCACGCGGGCAAGGTCAAGGCCTACATCCAGTTCGTCCTGGCCCTGAGCGCCAAGGCCATCCGGGCGCGGGCCGCCAGCAGCAAGAAGCGGGAGTTCAAC
>RFHG01000257.1 GCA_003696465.1 Gammaproteobacteria bacterium
CCATGCCAGCAGAGCGACCCCGAGCGGGCCGACCGGGCCGGTGCCGAGTCCCAGGCCCGGTGAGGAGTGGCCGCCGAAGGCGCCCTGGCCGCTGGTGTCGACCCGGTAGCTGCGCGCCGGTTGCGCGACTCTGGCGCTTTGAGCCTGCCTTTCATGCCGTACGCGGTCGGCATTGCGCCGCTGGATGCCGTTGTCCTCAAAGACGTCGTCCTGAACCACCAGCATTGAGGTGTAGTCGGTGACCAGGGAAAATTCTGTTCCGAGATTGACGATCTGGCGCCGCCACTGCTCCTGTTCACCATCCAGTCGGATCTTCTGCATCAGGTTGCTGATGCGGCTCATGGCCCAGAGCCTTTCCAGCTCGGGGTTCTCGATCGCCACTTCCGGCAGGGTGGCGCTGGTGTGCCAGCTGCGCGGTTCGCCGGAGATTTTGGCGCTCAGGTTGATGGTGACCGGTCCGGCCGTGCCGTAGCGGCCGAAAAGGACCAGCTGCTGGCCGGCGTAGAGGTTGCCGATGGTGTCGGGGGTCTCGAGGGTGGTTTCCTGGCCGGCGATGTTGACACTGATATCGTGCAGGCACTGGTGCAGGACCTTGGCCTTGGCCTGCAGCAGCCGGCCGGTGATGTCGTCACTGTCGGAAACGTTCATGGCGAAGCCGCCCGACTCCCGGGCCAGGCGGTCGAGCAGGGGCTGGTTGGCGCTGTTGCCGATGACAAAGGTGAACAGGCGCAGGTCATAGCCTTTCAGCAGTTTCCGGAAGGCCTTGTGGTCGGTCGGGCCGATGTTGGCGACGCCGTCGGTGACCAGGATGGCGGCGCTGGTCCGGTCGGAGTCGAGGCGGCGGTAGGCCTCTTTCAGCCCGGCGAACAGGTTGGTGCCGCCGCCGGCTTCGATGCTTTGGATTCTGGCGATCCAGTCGCGCACCTGCTCGGGGGTGGCGGCCAGGTAACCCTGGGTCAGGTCGCGGGCGCTGTTGTTGAAGGTGATGATGCGAAAACGATCGTTGGCGTTGAGTTTGCCGAGAACCCGGCCGACCCCCTCGGCGAGGGTGGCGATCTTGGCGCCGTTCATGCTGCCGGAGACATCGAGAATGAAGGTCCAGTCGGTCCCTTCCCTGATCGGCTGCAGGTCGGCGGCCGGCGTTACCACCAGCATGAAGGTGCCGTCCGAGTTTTTGTCGGCGCGGTAGGGGACCAGTTCAATTCGTGCCGGAATGCTGTCGTCCAGCCGGTAGTAGAAGACGATGTCGCGATTCAGTCGACTGCCCGAGGGGCGCTCGATGAGGACGTCGTAGTCGCTGCCGGTGCCGTTTTCATCGCTGCCGCCGATTTCGCTGATGACCGCCTCCTGCTGCAGTCCTGGCAGGCGGACGTCCCGGACCGGGAAGGCCGATTTCAGACGCAGGTGGAAGCTGAACGGGCCGCTGATCCGGTC
>RFHG01000258.1 GCA_003696465.1 Gammaproteobacteria bacterium
CCACCTTGAGCTGGCTGTCGTCGGCCAGCCAATCCTGCTGATAGGGGAGCAGGACTGTCGGCAGGTCGCCGGAGATGGGCTCGGAGGTTGTGCTGGGGATGGTGTGCCTGAGGTCCACGGCTCAGCCTCGCGGCACGCCGAGGATCTCCGCGCGGATGGCCTCGACAGTCTCGCGGCTCATGCCGCCGCGACTGGCAACCCGGGCCGCCTTTTCGGCGGCCGCCTCGCGCTCGGCCCGCTTGATCTCCTCGGTCCGCTTGACGTTCTCGCTGGCAGCGCGCTCCAGCTTCTCCATTGCTACCGCCATATCCTTGAGCATGCGCGCCACGGCCGGCGCCTCCTCCGGGTCGATGTCGCCGCGCTGCATGGTGATCGAGAGGTCGAACGCCAGCGTGCGCAGGATCTCGTTGACCAGGTTGCCAACCTGCCCCTGGGGCGCCGCGCCGAGCTTGGCGATCCACATCTCTGCCACCTGGCGTGACTGGCGCAGGCGCTCGCCGACCTCGTTCATCTTGATGGCGTAACGGTTGAGTGCGCTCTTGGACAGGCGCGCCTCGATGCCCAGCTCCTCGAGCAGGGCATTGGCGCGCTTCGCGGCCTCGGCCTGGGTGATGGAGGGATCACGCAACCAGCCATGAAGCGCGTCCCGCACCTCGGTGGGCAGCAAGTCAATGGTCGACGGGCGTGACATCAGAGCTTCACCCACAGCACATAGCCAATAATGGCGAGCCATACCCAGAGACGGGTAACCAGCCACACCCCTATCGCGCTGACAGCAACAAAAAGGCCGCCGCCGGTCAGCGCGACACGCTTGGCCACATTACGCACACTCATGTCGTCACGCTCCTGGCCGGGGCCGAGCCACGCCCGGCACGCGGGTATTGCCCAGCGCCACATCCTCTCCACGCGGCGTCAGGCGCACGACGAGCAGGTCGCGCACCTGCTCAAGACCCACCAGCCCCTGCTCGGCCAGCCAATGCAACTCGGTGCGCAGCCGGTCGTGGCTGAGTCGGTGCCCAAACGCCTCCAGCACGCCACGCAGGATATCCTCGTTGTGGCTGTAGTCCGGGTCTTCTTCCAGCGCCTGCAGGATGATCAGGCGCGCGTTTTCAATGACGATCTGGGGGAAACTCATCGGCCGCTCTCCAGGAGATATTGCTGAATCATCTGCACCGTGTTGTTGATCTGCTTGACCTCGCCCTCGAGCCCTTTCACGCCCTGGCCCACCTGGTCGACCCGGTAATGAATCTCGCCCAGCTCACGGCTGCCCGGCACGTGGGCAATCTCCCGCTCGACCGAGGTCAGCCGGTCCCGGTGCTCGTCCAGCCGGCCGTCCACGCTGTCGAGCACCTCCATCACGCGCTGCTCGACCCGGTCGATGGCGGCCTTGGTCGCCCGGTGCTTGTTCGCCTGCCAGGCATAGACGCCCATCAGGAACATGAACAGTGTCTGCGCCACATCGAACCAGAACTTCCACTGCCCGTAATCCATCATCGCCTCCGCTCGTACGCTTCCTGGCAGTCAACGCAGCGCACGATGCGCGGGTCGATCCTGAGGCGCGCCCACGGAATCACCTCATGGCAGTCCCTGCAGACCCGCGCACCGCCCTCCACCAGAGGGGTTTCTGCCTGTGCCTGGGCCTTGTGCCTGGCCAACGCCTGGCGGGTAAAACGCGCTTCGGCCTCCTGCGCCAGATCGATCTCATCCATTGCCAGCCCCCTTGAATCGTTCCGCCAACACGCCGAGCAGGCCGGGTGGCGGCGTCTGGCCGGCCGCCACCTGCTTGTCTCGTGAGCGGGAGGTCACATTGATCCCGAGTACGGCCAGCGCCACGCCCCACATGGGCGTGAGCGCCGTGACCGCCTGTGCCACGGTGCCGGCCGCCGAGGGCTGCATGGCGAACATCCAGGCAATGGCCGCGCTCTGCACCAGCCAGGCAATGGCCACCAGGTAGCCGAATGTGGGTCGCCAGCGGCGCACATAGGCGTCCTGGCTGCCTGCCTCCAGGCGCATGGTCTGGTTGATCTGGGTAAGACGCGCCGTCTCTGCCTCCAGGTGCATGCGCTCGAGCTCGCGCTTGTGACTCAGCTCCAGCGCCCGCACCCGCTCGAGCGCGGCAGGGTCGGAGTCAAGCGCCTGGGCCACGGCCGCCGGCGCCGGGTCGGTGCCCAGCGCGCGTGCCACCAGCGCGCCCACGGCACCCCCGGCCGGACCGCCCAGAAGCGAGCCGACCAGCGGAGCGGACTGCGCCACGAGTCTCCCGATGTCGCGCCACTGCATCACGGGGTCTCCTCGATGAACTCGGAAAGCCGCACCGCCCATCCCGCGGCGAAGGCAGCCTGCCTGGGATCACGCGCGATCAGCGCGCCATAGAACCGGCAACGCCGGGCCAGTACCTTCCGGTAGAGCGCCTTGCCGTCGCCACCATTGACGGCGGCCAGCGTGACCGGGCCCACCACGCCGTCCACGGCCACGCCGGCGGCCTCCTGCAGCCAGCGCGCGGCCCGATCCGGCCCGTGGTTGACCGCGCAATCCACCACAAGGCCCAGCAGCGGCGCATCCGCGATCTGATCGAAACCCGGCTCCTGGATATAGCGTTGAAGGTAGATGCTGCGCGCCTCGTCCTCACTGAGCGCGCGCACATCATTGACGGTCACCGGGTGGCCACGGAACTCGGCCAGGGTCTGTTGCGTGATGCCATAGTTCGTGGCCCCGCCCCGATCGGCGGGATGAAACACGAACCCGCCCTCGCGGCGGATGATGTCATTGAGTATCTTTGATGCGTCCATGCAGCCATGCTAGAGGTCTGCGCATGGAAGCGAACGGGGGAACAGGTTCCGGGGAGGGGAAAGGGGCTCTGAACGCCCCTTGAGCTTACCAGTTTGGATCTTCGTCTGCAAACAGGGAGGGCTGGCACAGGCCACGGCGTGTTTCGGCCTCGACCCGACGCCGGAGCTTGCGGATGCCTCGTTCCGTGTAGTGGTACTTGCGCGCCAGCTCGGCGTTGCTGGCACCACGCTCGAACTCGGCCACGATCTCGCGCGCCCGTAGCGCGCGCAGTGCGGCCGCGCAGCGTGGCACCTCGATCTCCTCACGGGCGTAGACGGCCACCAGCTTCTCCAGCGCCTCCAGCCCGATCAGGTCTGCCAGCCAGTGCTCGGCGCTCGCCCTGGACGGCACGGTCAGCCGCACGCCACCCCTTGCCTCGACAATGGCCAGGGCAGCGGGTAGGCCGATGACATCCACCAGCTCCCGCACGGACGCCGGCAGATACGCTTCTGGAATGACATCGGGATGGTACATCATGACAGCCCCCTAATGTCCACGCGCAACGCGCCCGGGTCGGCCGCATTTCAGAACGGCACCCCGTCGGTGGACGGCTTGTCGGCAGGTCGCCCGGCCACATCAAAGCAGCTCACCCAGCCGTCCCAGTCCTTGAGCCCCACGGGCAGCGCATCCAGCTTGATGGACCGGCGACCGTCCGCATGCTCGAACATCGCGCCGATTCTCAGCCAGCGGCCTTTCTGCTCGCCGGTGTTCCTGTCTGTGTATTCGCCGGTCTTCACGGCGAGATCATAGAGATGTTTGGCCATCAGGATGCCTCCGTTTGTCGTAATTGAGCGCGGCCACTACCTTGCGCAGCTGTTCGGTGCTGGCCCATTCCAGCCGCGCGGGCGCAGACTTGCCATACATGCGCTGCAGAATGCCCTCCGCGTAACTTGCCGGGCGGTCGCCGAGGAGCGCGTACACCTTGCCAAGCAGCGGGGCCTTGTCCTTGCCCGCCTTCGGTCGCCGCCGACCCGGGCGGCGGAAGGTTGCCCCGCATTTGCGCAGGTGCTCGATCACCTTGCGCCGCCCGAAATCATCCAGATCCGCCGCCGACCGCACGCGGGCGATGGTCCACAGCATGTCCCGGTAGGCCTCGTCATCAAGCCCCAGCTGCTTCTTCGCCAAGTGGATCCTGGCCAGATCGGAACGGCGCCGGTCATCCATCGTGGCCGCGCTCCAGAAGCATGCGCACCTGCTGCTCGACCGCCTGCCAATACGGTTCTTGCCGAAGCTGCTGCCAGCGCCGCGCGCCATGCATGGCCGAACTGTGGTCGGCATAGCCCAGTTGTTCGGCAATCTCGGGCCAGCTGCTCGGCGTGTACTCGCGTGCCAGCACAATAAACAGCCACCTCAAGCCCTGGCAGGTGGGGCCCTTGCCGGTCAGCAGCCGTGCCGTGGTGTAACCGGATACCCGGCAGATGGCATCGAGGATCGCCGGCATGAAGACAACCCGCACCGCCCTGGGCGACTCGGCTTCCAGCCGGCAGGTGTCCTTGCACCCCGGGCATGCGCCACACAACGTGCTCATTGGACGGGCACCTCAGGCAAGGCCATCCAGTGGGTCGGCTGGATCAGCACGTCCGGATCACTGCCCGTCAGTACCCACTCGCCGTTGGCGCGCCGGTAGGCAACGTCGACACTGGGATCTCCATCGTCGTTTCGCCAAGCCGCCAGAACGTCATGCAGGGGCACAGGCAGGCACAGGGTGACATCCACCCACACGCCGAACGTAGCCGCCGAGGGTTTGATAACAGTCGCCGCGCTCATGCCGCCGCACCCTCGGCCTCGATGCGCTCTGCGTCCGCCAGCAGCGCATTCACCAGCTTGTCCACCTCGGAGTCGGTTGGCTTGATCACCACCTGGTCGCCGGTCTCCTCCACAGTCACGCCGATACGCTTGAGCTCGCTGACCGAGAGATTGCCCAGCGCCTTGCGTACAGGCGCCTCGGTGACCTTGATCAGCGCGTCGGCCTGATCGGGATAGTGTCGACGGATCAACGCCACTACGCGTGCCGGATCGTCAAAGCTGATTTTGCCCGAGCCCTTGGTAAACCCCACGCGGATGCCGGCAATGATCAGCGTGCGCGGCTTCTGGAACAGCTCCGGGCTTTCCTCGATGGCGGCCCGCAGCTTGTCGCGGGCCTCGGCCGCCGCGGCCGCCGCCTTCTTGATCCCGGGCAGCTTGCGGCGTTTGGCCTGCTCGATGTCGTCCTGCAGTGCCTGCACGCGGCTCGCGAGCAGATCGCGGGCGTCCGCATAGCGGCGGGTGTGTTGCTCGATGTCAGCAAGTGAAGCCATCGTCATCTCCTCCTATGTCGGCAGTCTGAGCTGCCCGCGCAGGTCGGGCAGGCTGATCTTCTTCATACGGCTTACCTGGGCCAGTCCCGTCATGGCCCGTTCGTACAGGAACAGGCAGGTCTGGTTCAGCTCGTCCTCGTTGGCGGCCATGAAATACCCCGTCTCCGGATGGGCGCAGACATGATGGCCATCCAGGCGCAGCTCGGTGATGAGCTGGCGCAACCTGCGCTCCAGGGGCGGGCAGCTGTAGCCGCCCGTGATCTCCTTGACCAGGTCGCGGGCATGGACGCCATTCATGCTCCCGATGTGCGCCCGCAGCGCCTCGAGCACATCACTTTTCTGGAACATCACGCACCTCCTCGCGCTCTGCCTCGATTCCGGCGCGGCCGCCCTCGACCCCCAGCGGGAACCCGCCGCACTGCGGGCACTCCTGCTCATCAGGCAGAGAGATCATCAGGCACATGCCGCACATGCCAAGCACGCCACCAATCACGAGCCCCGCGCCAAACATCAGCCACATCAACATCCCGGATCCTCCCTGCTTTCCCATTGGACCCTGCAGCCACAGCACGATGCCTGCCAGGTATACACCCGGCCCCGGGGGCCGCCCTCGATGCGATACCAGGCGCCATCCAGCCGACTGCACCGGGGGCAGCCCTGGATCCAGACCACAGGCTGCGCGCTGCCGATCTCGACACGCAGCACGGTGAACCCGTCCCGTACCAGCGCCTCGAGGCACGCGCGCGCATTGGCCATCTCGACCAGCATGTGCCCGTTCTGCGTACGCCGGGCCTGGTGCCCGTGTATCGGTGCCACCGCGCTCATGACTCACCTCCCAGGTCACGCCATGCCGCACGAATATGCTCAAGCCGCACCGGCTCGCCCCGTGCGAACAGCGACGCCAGGCGCAGAACTTTAGTCACGCCGCGCAACGCGCCCGGCCGGCGGGCGATCTCGAGCACCGCCTCGCGCTCCTTGTCACCCTTGATCTCCCAGGCCGCCAGCAGCGCGTCCACATCGGCCCTCGTTGGCCGGGTCAGCCGCACCCGCTTGCCGATCCGGCTGAACAGCTGCGCAAACTCGGCCGACCGCCGCCCGCCGGTGATGCGCGCATAGACCAGCTCGTTCCCCATGATCGCAAGCCCTACGCCCGTAGCATCGTGCAGCCCGCGCAGGGCCTCGATGGCCCGCGTGTTGAGATGCTGCGCCTCGTCGATGATCAGCAGACCATGCGTTCCCTCCAGCCGCTCCACCAGATCGGCCTCGATGCGTGCAGCGCGGGTAGTGGCAGGGCGCAGGCCACAGGCCAGCGCCACACGCTCAATACAGGGACCCAGGGTGTTGGTGCTGGCGGTCATGGTCGCCAGCCACACGTTCGGATGCCCGGCCGCGTACTCCCGCGCAGTCGTCGTCTTGCTGATGCCGGCACCGCCATAGATCACGGTGATGTCGCCTGCCATCTGCGCATACGAGAGCCCAGCCGCAATCCTTCGCGAGGTGGGCAGCTCCACATAGCCCGGCGCACTCGGCAGGGAGGCGGCCAGCCTGGCCCGCTCCGAGCGGGCATCGAGCCAGCGCGAAACCTTGCGCTCCAGCGCCGGGATGTCGCCGCGGTATTTGCCGGCCAGCCACTGCGAGAGCCTCGAGTCGGAAATCCCGATCTCGTTGGCCGCCTTCGCCTGGCTCAGACCCGCGCGCTCCATTTCCTCGCGTACCCGGTCGCGCAGGTCCTGCTCATCTTCCAGTCCGCAAATTGCAATTACAGATGCGTCACTCATGTGTTAAGCTCCTCTTGTGTGTTGTGCTGCCTGTGCAGCGCCTTGTCCGGCGGGGCGGCCACCCCGCCGGATCCCTTCAAACCTAACCATCCAGAATGTTCCTCGACCGGGCGGCAGCCAGTTGCAGGATGATGTCGTCTCCGCCCAGCACCAGCGCCTCATCATCTTCATCCTCAGGCGACGGGCTCAGGCCGTCGCCCATCGCGCGCCTGCGGCTGAAGTCGAACTGCTCTGCACCGGCTTTGGGCGGATTCGGCACATCCGGCTCTGGCATTTGGCTGGCGACCATCGCCGCATCCATGATCTGCTCGGCTGCGGCCGCTGCCTTCTTCGCCTTGGCCCATTGGCGCTTGCCGCGGTTATATTTCCTTCCGGCGGACTGGCTCCCGAAGCCAGCGGTCATCACACAATCG
>RFHG01000259.1 GCA_003696465.1 Gammaproteobacteria bacterium
CCGGTGAAGTAGATGTTCGGGTACATCGTGAAGTAGGTGTCGATGAACCGATCATGGTCGCCCCAGGTGGTGCGCATCATGCCCGGCCACGGCTTCTTGATGCAGAGCTTGCCGCCTTCATTGGGCGCACACTCGGTGCCGTCGTCTCGCAGCACCACCGGCTCGACGCCGAAGAACGGACGGCAGGCGCTGCCGGGCTTGAGGGTGTGGGCCCCGGGCAGCGGCGTGATCAGAACACCACCGGTCTCGGTCTGCCACCACGTGTCCACGATCGGGCAGCGTTCCTTGCCGATCACCCGGTGGTACCACATCCAGGCTTCGGGATTGATCGGCTCGCCCACGGTGCCCAGCACGCGCAGGCTGCTCAGGTCGTATTTGTTGGGCCATTCCTCGCCCTGGCGGATCAACGCCCGGATGGCGGTCGGCGCGGTGTAGAAGATGGTGACTTTGTATTTTTGCACCACCTGCCAGAACCGGCCCGGATCCGGATAGGTGGGCACGCCCTCGAACATCAGGCTGGTGGCGCCGTTGCAAAGCGGGCCATAGACGATGTAGCTGTGCCCGGTCACCCAGCCGATGTCTGCCGTGCACCAGTAGATGTCGTCCTCGTGGACGTCGAAGATGTACTTGTGGCTCAGGCTCACGTGCAGCAGGTAGCCGGCGGTGGTGTGGACCACACCCTTGGGTTTGCCGGTCGAGCCGGAGGTGTAGAGGATGAACAGCGGGTCCTCGGCCTTCATCACCTCGGGCGGGCAATCGGGCGAGGCTTGGGCCATCACGTCGTGGTACCAGAGGTCGCGCCCCTCGACGATGTTGCAGGGCTCCTCGTTGCGTTTGACCACGATGACCTTTTCAACGCTGTCGGTCTTGGTCAGCGCCTCGTCCGCGATGGCCTTGAGCGGGATGTGCTTGCCCGCGCGCAGTGAGACGTTTGAGGTGATCAACAGCCGGCAGGAGGAGTCCTTGATCCGGTCCGCCAGCGCATCGGCGCTGAAGCCGCCAAACACGACGGA
This sequence comes from Gammaproteobacteria bacterium, assembly GCA_003696465.1. Taxonomy (GTDB): domain Bacteria; phylum Pseudomonadota; class Gammaproteobacteria; order J044; family J044; genus J044. The sequence goes on from RFHG01000259.1 coordinate 1,014, forward strand.
GTGGATGATCCCCAGCCGGGCGCAGGCCAGCATGGCGATGGGCAACTCGGGAATCATCGGCAGGTAGATGGACACCCGGTCGCC
>RFHG01000260.1 GCA_003696465.1 Gammaproteobacteria bacterium
GCTGGCCGTCATCCTCGAGCGCGAGGATCCGCGCGATGCCTTCGTCTCCAACCACCATGCCAGCCTCGACGCCCTGCCCGAAGGGGCCGTGGTCGGCACTTCCAGCCTGCGGAGGCAGTGCCAATTGCGGGCGCGGCGGCCCGACCTGAAGATCCGCGACCTGCGCGGCAACGTGAATACGCGCCTGGGCAAGCTCGATGCAGGCGAATTCGATGCCATCATCCTCGCCGCGGCCGGGCTCATCCGGCTGGGTTTCGAGCAACGCATTACCGCCTTCATCGAGCCCGGGCAGAGTCTGCCCGCCATCGGTCAGGGCGCCATCGGCATCGAATGTCGCAGCGATGACCAGCACACACTCGACCTGCTCGCACCGCTGGATGACCCCGACACCCACGTGCGGGTAGCCGCCGAGCGCGCCTTCAATGCCCGCCTCAACGGCGGCTGTCAGGTGCCCATTGCCGGCCATGCAGTGCTGGAAGAGGACGACCGGATTTACCTTCGGGGGCTGGTCGGCTCGACCGACGGCAGCCGTATCGTCTCCGGCGAGATCCGCGGCCCGCGTGCCGATGCCGAAGAGCTGGGCGTGCGGCTTGCCGAGGAGCTGCAGGCGCGCGGCGCCGACGAGATCCTGGCCTCGCTGGGATTGAGCCCAGCCTGAGATGTCCGCTCCGCTGGCCGGCCTGCGCGTCCTCGTCACCCGCCCCGAGGGGCAGGCCGAGGGCGTGATGGGGCGCCTTCGTGCCCTGGGGGCGGAGGTACTGCACTGGCCGGCGCTGTGCATCGAGGCCCGCACCCTCACCAGGCAAGAGCGCGAGCGGCTGGCGCGCTGGGGCCAGTACGACCTGGCCCTGTTCGTCAGCGCCAATGCCGTGCGCCATGCCGCACCCCTGTTGCAGGGGCCACCGCCGCGGCTGGCGGCCATCGGACGCAGTACGGCACGTGCGCTGACCGGGCAGGGCTGGCCGGTGGACCTGGTGGCCCCGCCCCCTTACAACAGCGAGGCCCTGCTGGGCCTGCCGGAGCTGCAGGACCTGCACGGCCA
>RFHG01000030.1 GCA_003696465.1 Gammaproteobacteria bacterium
AGGGCCGGACGCAACAGGCCGTGGGCAACATGGACCTGCAGGGTATCGAACTGGCCACGCCCGACGGCGCCGCCCGCATTCGGCTGGATGCCCTGAAGACGCGTTTCCGCTGGCAGCCGGTGCAGGGTGGCTGGCGTCTGGACCTGGCCCGCCTGCAGCTGGCGCGTCAGGGCCGCACGTGGCCGGAGACCTCGGCCAGCCTGGCACTGCAACGCGACGAGAACGGGGTCCGACTGCAACTGCACAGCAGCTTCCTGCGCCTCGAGGACCTGGCCGGGCTGGCGCTGGCACGGCGCGAGCTGCCCGCAACGGCACGGCAATGGGCAGAGCGGATTCGGCCGCAGGGTGATCTGCGCAACCTGCGCATGGAGGCAGTGGTGCGGGGCGGCAGGCTGGTGGACCAGCAGCTGCAGGCGGATTTTGACGATCTGGGCTGGTTGCCCTGGCAGCGCATTCCGGGCATGGCCGGGCTCGATGGCAGGCTGGAGCTGGCCGGTACCCGCGCCCGCCTGTCGCTCGACAGCCGCGAGCTGACGCTGAAGAGCCCGCGGCTGATGCAGCGCGATGTACCGATCGGCCGTCTGCAGGGGATGCTGGTGGCCGAGCAGGAAGATGGCCGGCTGCACCTTACCGGAACCGGCCTTTCGCTGGCTACGGCGCATGTGCATGGCAACGGGGAACTGGCCCTGGCACTGGGAGGCGACCAGCCGCCGGAGCTCAAGTTGCGTCTGGATTTTGCCGATGGCGATGCGGCGCATGTGCGTGACTATCTTCCGCGAGGAATTCTCAAGCCGAAGCTGGCCCAGTGGCTGGAGCGGGCATTCGTGAGTGGCCGCGTGACCGAAGGCAGTCTGCTGTATCGCGGGCCATTCCACGGCTTTCCCTTCATCGAACACCAGGGCCATTTCGAGGTGCGCTTCGCCGCCAAGGAGGGCGTGCTCGACTACTGGCCGGGCTGGCCACGGCTGGAAGGTCTGGCCGGGCAGGTGGCCTTCGTCAATCAGCGGCTGGAGGTGCATGCCGAGCGTGGCAAGGTGGGCGGTGTCCGCATCGAGAAGGGTACGGCAACGATTCCCGACATGAAGCGCAGTCGCCTGGCCATCGAACTCGAGGCTTCGGGCCCGCTGGACGGCATGCTCGATTTCGTGCGCGCCAGCCCCTTGCGCAAGGGCAGGGAGGCCCTGCTCGATACGCTGGCGGTTTCCGGACCGGCCCGACTGGAGCTCGGGCTGGACATTCCCATCTCGCACAAGCTGAAAGAGCACAAGCTGGGCGTGGACGGGCTGTTGAGCCTGAAGGATAACCAGGTGGGCTTTCCGTCGCTGGGGTACCGGCTGGAACAGGTCACGGCCGAGGCACGCTTCCGTCGCGATGCCCTGTTCATCACGGGGGGAACGGCCCGCTTGGACGGGCATCCCCTGCAAATTCGTGCCGATACCAGTGCCGAACACGAGATTCATCTCGACCTCGAGGGCCGGTTGCCGGTCACCTACGCCGCCCGCTATCTCGATGAGGCATTCCGCAAGCGGATTGATGGAACAGGCAACTGGCGCGTGCGCGTGGTCATGGACGGCCGTGGAAGGCACGGTGCCCTGCTCAGGGTCAGTTCCTCGCTCAAGGGTGTACGCAGTGACCTGCCCGAACCGCTGGGCAAGCCTGCCGATGCACGCTGGCCGCTGCAGGTGGAGCTCCCCCTGCGTACATCGAAGGTGCTGCCCGTCTCGGTACGTCTCGATGACCGTCTGGCCGCACGGCTGCAGGTCGCCACGGGAGCCGAACCCGGTCTGCGCCGTGCCGCCCTGCGCTTCGGTTCGGACACCGTGCCTGAACTGCCGGAGCAGGGCATGGCGCTGCTGGGGCGGGTCGGGCAGCTCGATCTCGATGCCTGGATGCCGATTCTGGCATCACCGGCAGGCAAGGGCCGGGAGCCGGAATCCGTTCGTCGTCTGCGCCGCATC
>RFHG01000031.1 GCA_003696465.1 Gammaproteobacteria bacterium
GCCCGGTAGCTGCGGTCGGCCTCGCCTTCCCCGTGACTGTGGATGAAGCTGCGCAGGACGTGATAGCGTTCGGCACGGATCTCGGCCATGCGCTCGGCCACCTCGCTTTCCGGCCGGCCCAGCAGGATCAGGAGTTGCGCCCCCAGCATCAGGCTGGCCTCCAGCCCTTCCGGCAGCACCTCGGTAGCACCGGCCTCGAGCAGTTCGTCGATATGCCGGTCGTCTTTCGTGCGCACCAGAATGGTCAGATCGGGATTCATCTGCCGCGCCTGACTCACGGTACGCATGGCCGCCTCGGTCTGGTCATGGGTGATGACCAGCGCACTGGCGCGCATGACCCCAACCCCCTCGAGCACCGCGCGGCGGCTGGCATCGCCGTAGACCACGCTCAGGCCGGCCTCGCGCGCGTGGCGCACGCGTGTGGCATCGAGATCCAGTGCCAGGTAATCGAACTGGTCCTCCTGCAACAAGGTGGCAAGGTTCTGCCCGATACGGCCAAAACCGACGATCAGCACATGCCCCTGCAGATCCGCGCTTTCCTGCTGCAGGGCGATCTCCGGCGCAAATTGCGCATGTGATTCGCGATGCAGCAGGCCTTCCGCCAGGCGGCGGTTGTGGCGTATCAGTATGGGTGCCAGTGCCATGCTCAGGATCATGGCCCCCAGCAGGATCTGCCCCATGTCCCCGGGCAAGGCATGCAACGACAGCATGCCGGCCACCAGCAGCAGGCCGAATTCACCCGCCTGCGCCAGACTGATCCCGGTCTGGATCGACGCCATGGGCGACTCCCCGAACAGACGGGCCAGCAGGGAAATCAGCACGCCCTTGCCGAGCACGATCAGCAGTGCAAGCCCGGCGATTGCCCAGCCATGCTCCAGCAACAGACGCGGATCGAGCAGCATGCCCACGGTGGCAAAGAACAGGCCGAGCAGCACCTCGCGGAAGGGCCGGATATCGGATTCGACCTGGTGGCGGAATTCGGTTTCGCCCAGCACCATGCCGGCCAGAAAGGCCCCCAGCGGGGCCGAAAGGCCAGCCTCGTGCACCACCAGCGCGGCACCGATGACAATGAACAGTGCCGCCAGCATGAACAGCTCGGTGGACTGGGCACGGGCAATCCAGTGCAGGAAGGGCCGGGCCAGCCAGCGCCCGGCGAGATAAAGGCCGGCAAAGACCAGCACGGCCACCAGCAGCCGCACTGGCAGGCCCATCCCGGAGCCGGCCTGTGCCGCCCCCATGCTGCCCAGCAGGATCAGGAAGGGCAGCGTGGCCACATCCTGAAACAGCAGCACGGCGACACTGGCCCTGCCATGGCGTGTGGCAAGCTCCATCTGCTCGGCCAGCTGCTTGATGACCACTGCGGTGGAGGACATTGCCAGTGCACCCCCGACCAGAATGGCTGCCTGGTCATCGAGCCCGAGCCAGACCCCGGCCCCATAGCCCAGCAGGGTCACCACGAGCACCTCGGCACCCCCCATGCCGAGCACCTGCCGGCGGTTGGCCAGCAGTTCGGGCAGGGTGAACTCGAGGCCAATGGTAAACATCAGAAACACCACGCCCAGCTCGGCGAGGAAGCGCGTCTCTTCGCTGTCGGGCAGCAGACCCAGCCCGTTCGGCCCGGCGATGAGCCCTACCGCCAGGTAGCCGAGTATGGGCGACAGGCCGAAATGGCGGAACACCGCCACCACCAGTACCGCCAGCCCCAGCAGGACAAACAGGCCAACGAAGAAATCGACCGGCATGGACAACGCTCCGCTTGTCAGGCATTCAGTGTGACGCGCAAGGCATCAGGTACCGTCGTTGTCGTCGATACAGGGCGCCCATTCCACCTGGATGGTGGAATGATCCAGCCCAAAGCGCTCCCGCAACAGGCGCTTGGCCCGTTCCAGCACCTGCTGGCCGTCCTGCCCCTCTTCCAGCCGCAGGTGCAGGGTGATGAGCGGACGATCGGGCGTCAGCGACCAGAGATGGACATGATGCACATCCCGCACCCCCGGCACCTCTCCGACCAGCGTCCTGCGCAGGCCATCGAGGTCGATCCCGGAGGGTGCTCCCTCCATGAGGATATGGATCGAGTGCTTCAGGATGCGCCAGGTACTGTTCAGGATCAGCAGCACCACCAGCAGGGACAGGATGGGGTCGATCGGGGTCCAGCCGGTGAGCAGGATCACCACCGAGGCCACGATGGCCGCCACCGAACCCAACAGATCGCCCAGCACATGCAGCAGGGCCGCCCGGACATTGAGATTGTCCTCGCTTCCGGCGTGCAGCAGCCTGAACACCAGCAGATTTACCAGCAGGCCCAGCACCGCGACGCCCATCATGATGCCGCCCAGCACCGGTTGCGGCCGGAACAGACGCTCGATCGCCTCGTAGGCGATCCAGCCGACCAGAAACAGCAGGGCCACCGCATTGATGAGGGCGGCCACGATCTGAAAGCGCTGCCAGCCATAACTGCGCAGATCATCGGGCGGTCGCTGTGCCAGCCGGGCGGCGATCCAGGCCAGGAAGAGGGAGGCCGAATCGGTCAGCATGTGCCCGGCATCGGCGACCAGGGCCAGCGAGCCGGAAACCAGGCCACCTGCCAGCTCGGCCACCATGAAACTGCCGGTCAGCAGCAGGGCCCAGCGCAGCCGTTGCTCGTCCTGCACATGATGATCATGATGATGTTCGCTCATGACTGCATTGTGGGGGTTCATGCCCTGCCCTACAACTCTCTGCAGTCGTGGCAGACCGGCAAGGGAGAGGCTGCCACGATTGAGCTTTGCCTCGCCCTTCCCTAAACTTGCCCGATCTTCAAGCAAACCGGATCACGCCCATGTCTCGCAAGGTCGATGTCGCCATCATCGGTGCCGGCTCCGCCGGTCTCTACGCCCTCTCCCAGGTCCGTCATGCTGGCAGGAGCTTTGCCCTCATCGACGGCGGCGAGCTGGGCACCACCTGTGCGCGGGTGGGCTGCATGCCTTCCAAGGTGCTCATTCAGGTGGCCGAGGACTTCCACCACCGCAAGCTGTTCGAACGCGAGGGCATCGATGGCGCAGAGGAACTCTCGGTGGATGGCGAGGCCGTGATGGAATATGTGCAGGACCTGCGCGACCACTTCGTCGATCAGGTGCTGACTACCTCGACCGACGAGATGGGCGATGAATTCATCGCTGCGCATGCACATTTCACCGGCACTCGTACCCTGCAGGCGGGCGAGGAGACCATCGAGGCCGATGCCATCGTCATCGCCACCGGCTCCACGCCCGTGGTACCCAGGGCATGGCAGGCCTTTGGCGACCGCATCCTCACCACCGACAGCCTGTTCGAGCTCGAGGATCTGCCCGCGTCCATGGCCGTCATCGGCCTGGGCGTGATCGGAATGGAGCTGGGCCAGGCCCTGGCCCGTCTGGGTGTGGATCTGGTCGGCATCGACATCGGCGAGGCCCTGTGCCACCTGTCCGACCGGGAAGTCAACCAGGCCCTGCACGATGCCGTCGCGCGCGAATTCCCCCTTTGGCTCGGCCACGGCGCCGAGATCGAGGAAGGCGACAATGGCCTGTTGCGCGTGCGTGCCGGCGAGAACGTGAAGGAGGTGGAAAAGGTTCTGGTATGCATGGGACGCCGCCCGAATCTGGACAGCCTGAACCTGGAGGCCGCCGGCATTACCCTGAACGAATGCGGCCTGCCCGACTTCGACCCGCACACCATGCGCGTGCAGGCGGCCGAAGGGGCCCGCATCTATATCGCCGGCGATGTGGATGGCGAACGCCCGATTCTGCACGAGGCCGGAGACGAGGGCCGGATTGCCGGCTACAACGCGGCCCGCGAGACGGATACCGCCTTTGGCCGCAAGGTGCCGCTCTCCATCACATTCTGTGATCCGAATGTGGTCCAGGTGGGCAAGACACGCGCCGAACTCGATGCCGAGGGCGCCGACTATGTCATTGGCGCGATGAAGATGGCCCCGCTCGGACGCGCCCTCATCCTCGGCCGCAACCGGGGCCTGATCCACCTCTATTGCGACCGGCAGGATGGTCGCCTGCTGGGGGCGGCCCTGTGTGCCGTGCGGGGCGAGAACCTGGGCCACCTGCTGGCCTGGAGCATGGAACAGGGACTCGGGGTATTCGACATGCTGCACATGCCGTTCTATCACCCGGTGGTGGAAGAGGCCCTGCAGGGCGCTCTGCGCGATGCCGCGCGCCAAATCGAGCAGAAGCCGGATCGCCCCTGGGACCTCAAGCC
>RFHG01000261.1 GCA_003696465.1 Gammaproteobacteria bacterium
ACCGGAACTGCCCTGGACCGACCTCAGCCATTTTGCCGAAGGGGAAAAAGCTGCGCAGCTGAAAGTCCTGCACGAGGCCGAAACGGAAGCCCCATTTGACCTGAAGAAAGGGCCACCGGTCAGGTTCCGCCTGGTGAAATGGAGCGACCAGGACCACCGCCTGCTGATCACCGTTCACCACATTGCCGTGGATGGCTGGTCGCTGGGCCTGCTCACCCGGGATGTGGGCCGGCTGTATGCCAAGGCTTGTGGCGCAGCGGTTTCTTTGCCTTCGGTAAAACAACTGGGAAGCTATGCCCTGGAACAGCGGGCCTTCCAGCAGGGTGAGGATTTCAGGAAAAACCTTGCTTTCTGGAAGGAGCACCTGACGCCTTTGCCGCCGCCGCTGGAGCTGCCCACCGACCGCAAACGCCCTTCGGTAAAAACCTGGCGCAGCGAGGTGGCCACCCTGCGAATAGGGGCTGAGCGCTTTCAGCAAATCACCAAAACGGCAGCCCGGCAGGGCACCACTTTCTACTTTTATGTTTTTGCCGCCTTCGGCGCTTTTCTTCACAAACTTTCGGGGCAGGAGGATTTCGTGCTGGGCATGATTGCCGCCGGCCACAACCTGCCCGGCAACGATCAACTGACCGGCCATGCCGCCAACCTGCTGCCCATCCGCCTGCGCACCGACGGCAATGAAGCTTTTGGCAGCTTCCTCAAACGCACCCGGGGCACCCTGCTCGATGCCTTCGATCACCAGAACTTTACCCTGGGCGCCCTGGCCGGCGAAATGGAACTGCCGAGGGATCCTTCAAGGCCCTCGCTGGTGTCCGTGCTGTTCAACCTGGACAGCCCGCTGGATCAGCTCGAATTTGGAGACCTGAAGGCCAGCACCCGCCCCATTCCCCGCCGCTATGAGACTTTCGACATCTTCGTGAACATCAGTCCGCAAGCCGGAGGGAAAGGGCTGGTGGTGGAATGGAATTTCAACGCCGACCTCTGGGACAGGCACACCATGGAAAGCTGGTTGCAGTCTTTCGGAACCTTGATGGACGGCTGCATGGCGGAGCCAGAAAGGCCCGTCGGTAAACTGCCGCTCATGGATTTTGCCTCGCTGCGCAACTGGATCGAAAGGGGCAGCGGCCCGGCCATGGATTTTCCGAAGGCAACCCTGCACGAGCTGGTGAGCGCACAGGCCTGGAAGACACCCGACCGAGTGGCCGTGGAGTGCCAAGGCCGCCAGCTGACCTACCGCCAACTGGAGCAAACCGCCGGCCGTCTGGCGAACCACTTTGTCGGAAAAGGCCTGCTGCCCGGCACATTTGCCGCCGTGTTGGTGGACCGCAACGAACTATTGCCGGCTGTGCTGCTGGCTGTGTTGAAATGCGGCGCTGCCTACCTGCCACTGGACGCCGCCAACCCCTCTGAGCGACTGCGCTTTCTGCTGGAAGACAGTGGCGCACGCCTGCTCATCAGTGAAAGCCGGTTCAGGGGCATACTGCCCAATGAACCGCAAATTGCCA
>RFHG01000262.1 GCA_003696465.1 Gammaproteobacteria bacterium
ACAGCTCCTCGCCAGCCTGAGACAGACGAGCAAGAACCTGCCGGGGCTCACCGAACAGGCGTGGTCGATGCTGGACGAGGCCGAACGCACGCTGAAGGTCTACCGTCGTATCGGCGAAGGCGTGGAGCCTGACAGCCGTCGCATGGCGGCCCAGCTGGAACAGGCCACCCGTAATCTGGCGGAGCTAACGACGGAACTGCGCAACCTCTACGGTCGCAACAATGCTCAGCTCGAACATTTCGTCAGCGAGGGCGTGCCGCGTGCCGAGCAGACCCTGCGCGAAATGGAACGCGTGCTGCGCAAGCTCAACACACTGGCCAACCGCCTCGACCAGGATCCCTCCCTGCTGATACGCGAACCTCCGCCTGCAGGCATCACGGTACCGGAATGATGCGTACGACCCGACTGATTGCCCTCCTTGTCATGATGCTGCCCTGGCTTGCTGCCTGCAGCCTGCCGGACTTCAAGTCGAAAGCACCGGCAGTCGTCCGCTGGCGCCTGCAGCCAGACCCGCCCCCCGTTGCCATCGACCGACCCTTGCCGGACAATCTGGTCGTGGATCGGGTTCAGGTCGCGCCCGGACTGGAGCGTGACACCCTGATGATCCTCGATCCGCCCTCGCGCTACGACTTCGTGGCCAATGCCGCCTGGCCGACCGACCTCCCCGCCTACCTGCGCCGGCAGCTTCTGCTCGATCTGGCCGGAAGTGGACATTATGCGGACGTGCTGGGTCATGCCCGGGGGGAGGCCCGCAACTGGATGCTCGCACTGAGATTTGCCGATTTCCAGATCGAGCGCACGCCTTCCGGCCCCCAGGTTCACCTGCGCGCCGAGGCCCGCCTGCGCCCCCTCAAGGCCGGCAACCATGTATTGCACCGCTGGTATGAGCTGCGCGAACCGGTCGGGGAAATGCGCATGGAGGCAATCAGTGCAGCCTGGAATCGGGCGTGGGGGCGTTTTCTCCGCGCACTGCAGCGTGGCATCGATGCGGCCATGGCCGCGGATGCGCCCGCTTCAGAAGAAAAGGTCGATCACGAGGTCGATAAGCCAGCCACCGATGCATAGCATCGCAAACAGAAGCAGCACATAGAAGACCGCCTGCACGGGATTGCGCGCCGCCGCCCAGCGCAGCATGCGCTCCAGCCTGCCCGGGGGCGCCACCTGGATGTGGTTGCTGCTCAGATACGGAATGCCGGCAATGTAGTGCAGCCGACCAGGTTCCTCTTTCTTCACGCCTCATCCTCCTGACCCGCACGGTGCGCAGGGCATCAGCAGGCGGGATGAGGTGACTCTAGCGCATGATTTGGGAAAGTCGATTCCCGAATCGCGAATAGAATAGATCCAGGGATGGTGCAGCTCAGGGGTATCTCAGGCGCTCACCTGCTCCGCTTCCAGCCATTCCACCTCGATATTGGTTGCCGGCTGATCGGGCAGCACCGACTCCACCACCATGCCGTCGATGAGGGTGATTTCCTCGATACTGGGCAGAGTGACCTCAATGGTATCGAGCAATTTTTCCGTCTGCTGGCTCATATTCCTAACCCCTTGCTTAAGGTTTGTTATACAAGTGATTGTTTTATAGTGTATGCAGCACGGGAATGCAAGCATTTTCCGTCAGCGGCGGTATTTTGCCGCCCGCATGATCAAGGTACAGCCGCCCCTGTGATGAGCACACTCTGGAACCCACCACTCCCTGTACCCTGGAGCGGCACGAAACCAGCGGAAGTCGGTTCTGCAGTGAAATGGGATGTTGATGACACTCATCTAT
>RFHG01000032.1 GCA_003696465.1 Gammaproteobacteria bacterium
GCCCGCCTGAGTGCACGCAGCACCAGATTGCGCGCCAGCGGCCCCACGTAATGGGCATAGATGCTGCACAGGCGTTCCAGCTCGGCCTCCTCGAGCTGCAGCCCGCCGTCCCCGCCGGCTGTGGCTTCCAGCGTTCCCTGATGGCCAGCCCAGCGTCGGTACCAGCGCCGGAACTCGTCGCGGTCGTCCTCGTCGGGAATGTCGGCCTGCAGCCGCTCGCCCAGGGCCTCAAGGGTATCGGCCTCGCGCAGGGCACGCTCCACCAGCATCCCCGCCATCGGCCCCACATGGCTGGCCAGGGTCTGCTCCAGGCGCTGTTTCATCTCGGGCGTGAGGGTGCCCGTCTCGCTGGCCGTGCCCTCGTGTGCTTCCCGCGGGCTCTCCCGGCGCCGGGTGATGATGGTGCGCGACAGGCTCTCGGCGGCCGTGCCGTCGTCACGGCTGCGCTCGCAGGTGGCGAGTGCGCGGATAAAGGCATCTGCCGAATCGAAGCGCTCTTCCGGTCGCGGCCGCAGGGCCTGTGCGACGATGCGGCGCAGCCGCGGCGGCACCGCCTGCCCGCGCTCGCTGGCAAAGGCCTGCTCGAGAAAGCCGTCGATGCCGTCCGACAACACCTGCTCCGGCCGCGGCTTCATGCCGGTCAGCAGTTCGAGCAGAATGATGCCCGTGCTGTACAGGTCGCCGGCAGGACCGACCCGCTCGCCATCCCAGCCCTCGGGCGCCATGTAGTAGGGTGTACCCACCATGTTACCGGCCTGGGTCAGTGTGTTCTGGTCGAGCCGTGCCACGCCGAAGTCGGCGATCTTCACGCCCCCGTTGTCGAGCAGGATGATGTTGGCCGGCTTGATGTCCCGATGCACCACACCCTGGGCATGGGCATGGGCCAGCCCCTCGAGGATGCCGCTGACAATGAGCCCGATCTCGGGCAGGCTGAAGTCGTGGGCAATGTCGATGAAGTATTGCAGCTCCTCACCCTGCACGAACTCCATGACGATATAGGGGCGCCCTTCCTCCTCGCCCAGCTCGAACACGGTGACGATATTGGGATGCAGGCAGCGGGCCGCAGCGCGGGCCTCCTGGCGAAACCTTGCGCGCCAGGTCTCGCTGCCCTCGCCACGGGTCAGGTGCGGATGGATGAGCTTGATGGCCACCTCGCGGTCGATGTCCGGGTCGTGCGCCAGGTAGACCGAGCCCATCGCCCCCTCGCCCAGCAGGGTGCGGACGCGGTACTTGCCGATGTGTGCGGGGCCGGCCATCAGGCACCGCTCTCGCGCAACAGCTTCATGGCATTGCGCAGACTGCGCACCATGCGATTGAAGGAGCGTGCAAGCGAGGAGATCTCGTCGTTGCCACGCACCGGAATCTCTTCCACCTCATCCATGCTGGTGCTCAGGATCTCTGCCTGCTCGCTGATCCGTGCCACCCGGCGGATGACAAAGCGCTGCAGCAGGATATTGAGTGCAACCGCAAGGGCCAGAAAGACCAGCAGCATGCCGCCCATGAATACCCAGAACTCCTTGCGCGCACGCTGCAGGGGGTATTCCGCCGGCACGGTCACGATCTGGGCACCGATGACCTCGCCCAGCTTCCAGCCGAAGCCATTGTCACGTCCATAGCGTGCAACCACGGTCGGTGGTGCCTTCTCCGGCGTGTCGTGACAGGCGAGGCAGGCCGGATTGGTGATGCGGATCGGATGACTGATGTAGAGCAGCCGACCGGCACTGCCCTGGCGCAGCCCCTTCAGCTCCCTGGCCTCCGGGTGATCACGGAACCACTCGATGATATCCGCCTCCCAGTCCAGGGCACGATGCTCGGGATTGGAGGGATTGAGCGCCGCCTCGCGGTAGTTGTACTCGGGATAGTCCTTTTGCAGGTATTGCACGAATTGGGTCGCGGCATAGGCCGGCACGGTCTGTGGATGGAACCGGCCATCCTGCAACTGATTGATGACGGGTCGCACCTGCTCCACGGTGTAGCTGCGTACGGCCTTGGCACTGCTGAGCAGGACATTGGCCGATTCGGTCACCTCTTCCTCGGCATGATCGGAGATCACGTGCCAGGATACCCAGGCGGCAATCCCCAGCCCGCAGAGGCTGACCAGGATGAGAATGAGGTTGAAACGCATGCGCAGCGACATGGCAGGCTCCAGATGGGAACGGGTTTTCCGTTCATATCGAAGTATAAGTGTAGCCGTGGCTGCGGGAACCTATACTTTGGTATGGTCAAGATCGGACAGGACACGAAGGGCACGAGCCTGCAGCCAGTAGAGACGGAGGGGGCTTCCCCGCCACCCGCCCACGAAAACTGGGCCGGGGGCCCCGGCCTGCTGCTGGTGGCCATCTTCCTGGTACTGCTGTTCCTGCGACGGCGCTAGGTCGCAGGAAATCAGGCCATGCGCTCCTTGAGCAGGCTGATGGCATCGTCCATGCGTGCCACCGCGCGGCGCCCCTCCTCGATGGCCTCGGAGGCACGTTCGAACTCCATCAGCTGAATATGCGCCAGACGCGGTGCGATGAGCAGTTCGGGCGGATCGCCCGCCATGCGGCTGCGGGTGATGCGGTCCTGCATGATGTTGATGGCAGTGGCCATCACCTCGAACATGCCCGGCCCCTCGCGGCGGAAGTCGAGCCAGTCGGGCAGGCGCTCGCTGCCCAGCAGCTCGCGCAGCCGGCCCGTGTACTTCTGCCACAGCTCGTTCTCGAGCAGCGCATCGGGCAACAGGCCGTTGCCGCGCCGCCCGCCATTGCCGGGCGCATCCTCGCGCAGGTGCTTGCCCAGGATGTCGCCATTGAGGTTCACCGCGATCACCACATCGGCACCCATGGCCCGGCACAGGGAAACCGGCACCGGATTGACCAGTCCACCATCGATATACCAGGTGTCATCCAGCCTTGCCGGCGTGAACAGGCCCGGCAGGGCAATGGAGGCGCGCACTGCGTCCGACAACAGGCCTTCCCGCAACCATACTTCGCGACCGCTCTGCAACTCGGTGGCCACCGCGCCGAAAGGCACCGGCAGGGACTCGATCTGGCCATCACTCATGTACTGACGAAAGAAGTCGAAAAGCTTCTCGCCCTGGATCAGCCCGCCACCAAACCAGCTCACATCCATCAGGCTGATGACATCGACACGGGTCAGGGTCAGCAGCCAGTCGTGCAGGCGCTGGAGATTGCCGCTTGCGTAGGCACCCCCCACCAGGGCGCCAATGGAGGTCCCGGCCACCACGTCGGGGCGGATGCCCCGGTCGGCCAGGGCCTCGATGACGCCGACATGGGCCCACCCGCGGGCCGAACCACTGCCGAGTGCCAGACCGATCTTCATGCGCTTTCTCCATCTCGTGCAGAAAGCGCCATTAGACCATGCCGGCGCCCTTACTCACAGGCCTCCTGGTCGCACTCCCGGCGCGTGCGGACATGGAACAGGGTCTCCACCGGCAGGATGGCCACGATGCCGTCGCCCTCGCGTCCCGAATGGGCCGTGTCCATGATCGCCTCGGCAATCTCCCGCGCCCGGCCACGCTCGATGAAGACCTCGATCCGCACATGTGTCATCAGCCAGTCCGGCGAGTAGAAGCTGGCATGCTCGCCGAAGCCCTTGACCCGGGTCACGCTGACACCGGGCACGCCGAGGTCGATGAGGCGTTCCTCGACCTCCTTCAGCACATCCGGCCGAATGATGGCCGTCACCTTGCGGAAGGGCATGTCGAGATCGCTCATGACTCCAGCTCCCGCTTCAGCCGTTCGTATTCCTCGGTATCGATCTCCGCGCGTGTGAGACTCAAAGCAGCGGAAATGCTCATTGACCCTGACCCCATAATCGAACAGAGATTTACCGTGATTCTGTTATCGTGATTCATGATGATTTCCCCTTCATTTCGGAATGAATGCGTTTCTTCAGTTCACGGCGCTTCCACAGGCTGTACAGCACCGGAATGACGAACAGGGACAGCAGGGGGGCGGTGATCATGCCGCCGAGCATGGGCGCGGCAATGCGCTGCATGACTTCGGAACCGGTACCGCTGCCCAGCATGATGGGCAGCAAGCCGGCCAGGATGACGGCCACGGTCATGGCCTTGGGCCTTACACGCTGAACCGCACCATGCAGGATGGCCTGTTCCAGATCCTGCTCGTTGCGCAGCCTGCCGTGCAGCCGTGCCTCGCCGAGCGCGTTGTCGAGGTATACCAGCATGACGATGCCGAATTCCGCGGCCACGCCAGCCAGCGCGATAAAGCCCACCCAGACCGCGACCGACATGTCAAAGTCGAGCAGCCACAGGTACCAGAAGCCGCCGACCAGGGCGAAGGGCAGCGAGAACATGACCATGGCCGGCTCGGTCAGGTTGCGGAAGTTCAGGTACAGCAGGATGAAGATCACCAGCAGGGTGGCCGGCACCAGCAGGCGCATCTTTTCTTCCACCCGCAGCATGTATTCGTACTGCCCGGACCACTGGATGGAATAGCCGGGTGGCAGCTTTACCTTCTCCCGCACCGCCTGTTGGGCCTGCTTGACATAGGTGCCCAGATCCACGCCCTCGATATCGACAAAGGTCCAGCCGTTGAGGCGCGCGTTCTCGCTCTTGAGCATGGGCGGACCATCGCTGATGCGGATATCGGCGATGCGTGACAGTGGAATCTGTGCGCCCGAGGGCGTGACGATGGGAAGATTGGCCAGCTTGTCGATGTCGTCACGTACATCGCGCGGATAGCGCACATTGACCGGATAGCGTTCCAGCCCCTCCACCGTGCGGGTGATGTTCACGCCACCCACCGCGGCGCCGATGATCTCGTTGACATCGCTGATGTTGAGGCCGAACCGTGCGGCCTTGACGCGGTCCGGCACCACCTCCACATAGCGCCCGCCCTTGACCCGCTCGGAATAGGCCGAGGCGGTTCCGGGCACGGTGTTGAGCACGCCCTCGATCTGCCGGCCGATGTCTTCGATCACCTTCAGGTCCGGGCCCGACACCTTGATCCCGACCGGGGTCTTGATGCCGGTGGCCAGCATGTCGATGCGGGTCTTGATGGGTTGTACCCAGGCATTGGTCACGCCCGGCAGCTTCACCTTCTGCTGCAGTTCGGCGATCAGGTCATCGAGGGTCAATCCCGGGCGCCACTGATCCTTCGGCTTGAGCATGATGGTGGTCTCGATCATGGTCAGCGGCGCCGGATCGGTGGCGGTATCGGCCCGCCCTACCTTGCCGAACACCCGTTCCACCTCCGGCACGGTGCGGATCATGCGATCGGTCTGCTGCAGCAGCTCCGCCGCCTTGCCGATGGAGATGGCCGGCAGGGTGGTGGGCATGTACAGCAGGTCTCCCTCTTCCAGCTCGGGCATGAACTCGGAACCGAGCTGCTTGAGCGGATACCAGAGCGTGGCCATGGCGGCGAGTGCGATGGCCAGCGTGAGCCAGGGATGATGCAGGAGCCCCTTGAGCAGCGGCTGGTAGCCCCGGATCAACACCCGCGAGATGGGGTTGGCCTCCTCCGAGGGGATGCGGCCACGGATGAAATAGCCCATCAGCACCGGCACCAGGGTCACCGAAAGCCCGGCCGCGGCCGCCATGGCATAGGTCTTGGTGAAGGCCAGCGGGGCAAACAGGCGCCCTTCCTGTGCCTCGAGCGAGAACACCGGCACGAAGCTCAGGGTGATGATGAGCAGGGAGAAGAACAGCGCCGGCCCCACCTCGACCGAGGCATCGCGCATGATCTCCCAGCGGGTGCGGCTGCCAGGCTGGGCCCCGCCATGGGCGGCACTCCAGTGATCGAGGTGCTTGTGCGCGTTCTCGATCATCACGATGGCCGCATCCACCATGGCACCGATGGCAATGGCAATGCCGCCCAGCGACATGATGTTGGCATTGATGCCCTGGGCGTTCATCACCATGAAGGCGGCCATGACACCAAGCGGCAGGCTGATGACGGCCACCAGCGAGGAACGCAGGTGGAACAGGAACACCAGGCACACCAGGGCGACGACGATGAATTCCTCGATGAGCTTTTCAGTCAGGGTGTGCACCGACCGCTTGATCAGCGCCGAGCGGTCGTAGGTGGGCACGATCTCCACCCCCTCGGGCAGGCCAGGCTTGAGCGCCTCCAGCTTTTCCTTGACCTTGCGAATCACCTCCAGCGCATTCTCGCCGTAACGCATGACGATGATGCCGCCAACCACCTCGCCCTCGCCGTCCAGCTCGGCCACACCGCGGCGCATCTGCGGCCCCAGCCGCACCTCGGCCAGGTCGCGCACCAGGATCGGGGTGCCGTCCTTATCCACGCCCACCGGGATGGTCTCGATATCCTCGACCGAGCCCAGATAGCCGCGGGTGCGGATCATGTATTCGGCCTCGGCCAGCTCGATGACCGAACCGCCCACTTCCTGATTGCCCTTGCGTATGGCCTGGCGCACCCGTGACAGGGGAATGCCGAAGGCGCGCAGCCGGTCGGGATCGACCACCACCTGATACTGCTTGACCATGCCGCCGACCGTGGCCACCTCGGCCACGCCCGGCACCGTCTGCAGCTCGAACTTGAGGAACCAGTCCTGCAGGCTGCGCAGTTGCGACAGATCGTGCCTGCCCGTGCGATCGACCAGGGCATATTCGTACACCCAGCCCACGCCGGTGGCATCTGGACCGAGCTGGGGGCTCACCCCCTCCGGCAGGTCCTTGGTGGCCTGGTTGAGGTACTCCAGCACCCGCGAGCGGGCCCAGTAGGGGTCGGTGCCATCCTCGAACAGGACATACACATAGGAGTCGCCGAAGAAGGAATAGCCGCGCACCGTGATGGCACCCGGCACCGAGAGCATGGTGGTGGTGATGGGATAGGTCACCTGGTCTTCCACCACCTGCGGGGCCTGGCCGGGAAACGGCGTGCGGATGATGACCTGCACATCGGACAGGTCGGGAATCGCATCCAGCGGCGTCTGTTTCGCCGAGATCACGCCGGCCACGGCCAGCAGCGCGGTGAGGATCAGCACCAGAAAGCGGTTCTCGATCGACCAGTGGATGATCTGCTTCAGCATGGCCTCACTCCCCGCCCTGCTCGCCGGCATGCTTGCCGTCTGACGAAGGCGCTGCCTGTCCTGCAGGCTCTGCCTCGGGTTTGGTCATGCGCAGCAGGCTGGCGCGCAGATTGCTCTCGGAGTCGATGAGGAACTGGCCGGAGACCACGACCTCCTCGCCCTCCTTCAGTCCCGACAGGATCTCCACCTTGCCGTGGCTGACGATGCCGGTTTCCACCTTGACCGGCTCGAAACTGTCGTCGGCATGGCGCAGGATGACGCGGGACTCGTTGGCGTAGCGGATGATGGCCTCACGCGGCAGGATCAGCACATCCCGCTTCGGCCCGCCGTAGATGATGGCGTCGGCGAACATGTTGGGCTTGAGCGCGCCGTCCTCGTTCTTCATGCGCAGGCGCACGGTCAGGGTACGGGTCTTTTCGTTGAGCGTGGGATAGACATAGTCCACCTCGCCCTCCCACACGCGGCCCGGCATGGCGGCCACCCGCACTTCGACCGGCTTGCCCTTCTTCACCCAGGAGAGCTGGTGTTCGAACACATCCACCCGCACCCAGACCCGGGACAGGTCGGCAATGTCATAGGCCTGGGTCTCCGGCTTGATGTACATGCCATCGCGCACCCCCAGGCGGGTGACATAGCCGCTGCGCGGGGCCAGCACCGGCACTACCCGGGTCACCTCGCCCTTGCGCTCCAGACGACGGATCACCGATTCCGGGACCTCCAGCAGCTTCAGGCGCAGGCGTGCCGACTTCATCAGCGAATCCTTGCTCTTGCCCACCAGGTTGCGGCTGCTGCTGCGCCGGGCGACCAGGTATTCCTCCTGTGCCGAGACGATCTCGGGGGCGTAGTAGGCGAACAGGGGCTGGCCCTTCTTCACGTAATCGCCCACCGCGCGCACATGGATCTTCTCGATCCAGCCGCTGGTGCGCGGATGCACATGCGAGACCAGATCCTCGTCGGCGGTGATGAAACCGACCGTCTGGATGTATTTCCACAGCGTGCCGCGCGTCACCTTCGTGGTGCGGATGCCCAGGTTCTGCTCGATCCAGGGCTTGATCCGCACCTTCGGCCCGGCCTCGTCGGCATACACCGGCACCAGATCCATGCCCATCGGTGACTTGCCCGGCTTGTCGCGCTTGTAGCTCGGATCCATGGGCGCCACCCAGTAGAGAATGCGGCGTTCGCCGGAGCCCTCCGCGCCCGTGCCCTGGTCGGCAGCCGCGGTTTCCTCCTCGGCCTCGAGCGGTACCAGGTCCATGCCGCAGATGGGGCAGTTGCCGGGCTTGTCGCGCACGATCTGCGGGTGCATGGGGCAGACATATTTCGGATCGGCATGCTTCACCGCATGCTCGAGCGCGGTGTCGTCGGCGGCCTCGGCCAGTGACTCGCTGGGTTGACCGCCCTCCTGCGTATTGCAGGCGGCCAGCAACAGGCTGCCGGACAGCAGCAGGGCAATGGAGAGGATGTGCTTGGTTCGGTTCATGTCGTTCATGGCTCCGGTTCAGTGCTTCAGGCGCAACGGGGTCGAGCGGAAGGGCCTTCCGCTGCGGTGCATGAACGACATGAGGTAGATGGAACTGCCTGACCGGTCGCCACGCACACGCGGGCGGAGGGCGCCAGGGGGTCCGGGAAACCCGGTCAGGGTGACTGTCGTGCCTTCAGAGCGGGCCTGACAGCAAGGCGGTCAGGCACTGCCACCCGTACCGGGTACCGAAGCCCCAGAATCAGGCGATATCGGGTGGCGTGACAGGGGGATAGTTCAGGGAGACCCAGGCCGGCTGAACAAAGGCGAAAGCCTCGTGCGCGGGGGCAACAGCCACCGCCGGCACGATGAAGGGAATGCCCGGCACATGCCCCGGGCTGTGACAATGGCACTGGGTATCGCCCGATGCATGGTCATCGGGGCAGCAGGAATGATCCATCTTGCCATCGGGGTGCATCTGCATCATAGACGACGGGTCCCCACCACCATGCTGGAACAGGCAGGGCGCATAGTCGGCCACAGCCTGAAACGGCAGCGTGATGCTCATGAGGAGCAGGATGATGTGGGCCAGTCGCTTCACGGCACTCCCGGTGCGATGGATCTTCTGTTACCTATGATACTAGCAAACGAGAATGGTTCCTGATATTGAGCTAGATCAGGCACTTCACTTGTTGTCTGGCTTCCAGATGCCGAAGGCCTCCTGCTGCGGCGGTGGCGGCGCGGCCTGCGCGGTGCGCTGGCGGATCACATCCTCGCTGATCTGCAGCATGATGCGC
>RFHG01000263.1 GCA_003696465.1 Gammaproteobacteria bacterium
CTGCAGCTGCGCCGGGATGCCGCCCGGGTCGAACCCTTCGATTTCGACCGCTGGGCCGAACCGCCGGCGGAAATGATCGCCCGGGTGGTGACCGAAAATCTCATCGTCCTCGGTATCCCGGCCCAGGCGGACGGCCGCCTGCAGCTGGAGGTGCATCGCTTCGAGGGGACGGCCGAGGGCGCGCAGGTGCAGCTCGACTGGCGCTATGCGGGGAGCGATGGCAAGGAGGTACTCTCCGGCAGCTTCCGTCGCCTGGTGCCGGTCACACCGGTGACGCCGGAAGGGCTGGTGCGGGCCTTCGGCATGCTGCTGACCGACTTCAGCCGCGAACTGGCAACGCAACTGGCGCAGCAACAATGAATCCCTCCCCCTTCGAGGGGGAAGGTCAGGGGGGGGACCGTCAGAGCGGACCCAGCGCAGCGACGCAAAGACCACCCTGCGCCCGTGGCAGATCAAGCCGAAACTCATGACTTCCCTCCCCCCTCCGAGGGGGAGGGTCAGGGTGGGGGGGCAGCCGCAGAAGCGGACACCCCGTATCAGTAAACGCCGTGCAGCGGACCGCCGGGCGCGGCCAGCTCATCCACCCGGCGCTCGATCTCGGGCAGCTCCTCCAGCGGCGGCGCATGATGCGCCTTGAGGCGGGCGTCGATCACCAGCGGCCCCTCGCAGCCCCAGTGCTTGGACACCGTCGCCGCGCCGACCCCGTCGATGTCCGCCGCCGGGTCGGAGCGGGTGAAGACCACCCAGAGAAAATCCTCCAGCGACCGGGCGACAAAGGCCGGATCATCGACCAGCACCACCAGGGCGATCCCCTCCGGCGCGCCCTTGCTCTCCCAGAACCGGCAGAGTTGCGACAGGACCCTGTCGTCCCCCCAGGCCGGCGCATCCCACTTCGGCCCCCTGACCGCCAGCACGCCGGGCAGCGGCAGGGTCGGTTCACCAAAGCCCCGGGGCAGCGCCAGCTCGGCCGGCATTTTGTCAGCCAGCGTCCGGCGCGGCGCGCCGACGGCGGCGATGACCAGCTTGGAGCCCTTGTTCAGGCCGCGGCCGGAATAGTCGAGAGTATCGATGGTGGTGCGGGTCTGAAAATGCAGATCGCGCCGCCAGTCGACGCGCTCAAGCATGTGGGTCAAAAAGGCGCCGACCCGGTGCAGGTCGGGGGGATTGTCGCCGTC
>RFHG01000264.1 GCA_003696465.1 Gammaproteobacteria bacterium
AGTAGAGCTGGAAGAGGTCGATGCGGTCGGGCAGGCCGGGCTCGTGGGGCCAGGCGGCGGCGTAGGCCTCGAAGAAGGCCGGCGCGAAACCGCCGAAGAGCTGTGCCATGGCGATGTCCATCTCTCGGTAGCACCAGCACGTGGCCGGATCGATAAGGGCGGCGCGCCCCGAGGCGTCGCACAGGAAGTTGCCGCTCCACAGGTCGCCGTGGATGAGTGCGGGCGGCTCGTCGGGCAGCAGGTCGGGCAGGCGCCGGAAGAGGCGTTCGAAGGCCCGGCGGTCGCCGCGGTCGAGCAGGCGCTGGCAGCCCGGCATGGCGAGCTGCGCTTCGAGGCGGTAGCGCCGGTAGAACTCGGCGCCGTCGGCCGTGAGGGTGTTCTTTTGCGGCAGCGAGCCGATGAAGTTGTCGTGCGGGAAGCCGAAGGCGCGGCCCCGGGTGCGATGCAGCAGGGCCAGGCTTTCGCCAAATGTCGCCCAGAAGCGGCCGTCGGGCCGGCCCGGCGCGATGTATTCGAGCGCCAGTGCGGGCGGCTCGTCGTGCAGCAGCAGCACCTCGGGCACGCGCAGGGCGCCGGCCTGGCGCAGGGCCGTCAGTCCTTCCGCCTCTGCGGCAAACATGGCGCGGGCACGCGGCTCGCGGCCCAGCTTGAGCACCACACTGCCGCGCCGGCCACGCACCAGCCGCACGTCGTTGATGCTGCCGCCGCCCAGGGGGCGTACCTCTTCGATTGGGCCGACCAGGGGCTGCACTGCCCGGCGAAGCGATGGATCGAGCATGGTATCGGGTTTCATTTGCCGAAAGGCGAATGAGCAAAATGACTATACTCAGTACGAAATGGTTTGGGAAAACCTGATTGTTCTAAAACCGCAGCTTTCAGGCGGTTGTGCGTTACACGTGACGCGTGACACGTAACGCGTGACGACGTCTATCATAGATAGTCCATAGTGTATCGTCTATCGTCGCGAGCACAGCGAGCTTCCACCATCTCAACATCGCAGCCGAGAGTCTGCGTCTCAACATCGCCGCAGCCTGTTCCCGATGCTCGGAGCCTGTCCCGAGCATCGGGATTAGCGGCGTATCAACATTGAGCGATAGCGAGTTTCAACCATCGGTTCCTCACATCCTCTCTGCAAATGCCCGGGAACATTCTCTCGACCTTCGATGCCGGTCTGTCCCAAACCACTTGGTTTTGGGTAGATGAGTC
>RFHG01000265.1 GCA_003696465.1 Gammaproteobacteria bacterium
AGGTACTGAAACAGCTTGCGGGCCATGGCCGGTGCGCGGCCCTGTTCCCGCTCGCGGCGGGCATTCCGTACCAGTTGGCGCAGAGGCTGGCGTTCGGCAGCAGGAAATGCCTCCAGCGCCTCGCCCAGTGCCGCATCACCTTCCTCCAGCAGGCGGTCGCGCCACTGCTCGAGCAGGTGCAGGCGGTGCGTCTCGCGCTGGCCGCGGGCGCGCAGGGCCTCGAGCGCTGACTGGATCGGCTGTGCGTCGATGCCGCGCATCAGCTTGCCGATGTACTGCAGCTGGCGCTTGCGGGCGCCGCGTTGCGTTATCGCCCGGCAATCCATCACCGCCTCGCGCAGACTGTCCTCCATGGGGATCTGTTCCAGTTGTTTCAGCGGCAGGGCCACCAGCGCCTCGCCCAGAGCCTGCAGGGCATGGGCCTCGCGCTTGAGCTGACTTTTGCTCTTTTCTTCGGGATAATCATCGTCGATTTCCATGACACCCATATTACCGGGTCGATCCCGGTGTAACCATATCCGCAACGCCGGAGTACCCCACATGTCCGAGTCCCAGGCACTGCCCCATCAGGTGGCCGAGCTGGAAGAACTGGTTGGCCTGATTCTCGATACCGCCCGCACGCTGGGTGCCGATGCCGCCGAGTGCGCGGTCAGCTCCGATACCGGCCTGTCGGTCACCGTGCGCATGCGCGATGTCGAAACGCTCGAGTTTCACAAGGATCAGGGAGTGGGCATTACCCTCTATGCGGAAGGGCGCAAGGGTGCCGCCACCACATCCGACCTCTCGCCCCGGGCCCTGCGCGAGGCCACCGAGGCTGCCTGGCGCATTGCCCGCCATACCCAGGCCGACTCCTGCGCCGGACTGCCGCCGGCCGAGCGCATGGCGCGGGACTGGCCCGATCTGGATCTCGACCACCCCTGGGTGCTGGATGCCGAACAGGCCATGGCGCTGGCCATGGAAACGGAGGCCGCCGCACTGGATTTCGATCCCCGCATCAGCAACTCCGACGGGGCCTCGGTGAACACCTATCGCGGTGCGGCCGTATACGGCAACAGCCACGGATTCGTCGGTGGCTATGTGGCTACCCGCCACAGCCTGAGCTGCTCGGTCATCGCCAGTGACGAGGCCGGAGCGATGCAGCGAGACTACTGGTACAGCGTCTCGCGTGTGCCCGAAGAACTGGATTCGGCCGAGGCTGTGGGCCGGCGCGCCGGCGAGCGTACCCTGCGTCGCCTTGGCGCACGCAAGCTGGCCACCGGCACCATGCCGGTGCTGTTCGCGCCCGAGGTCGCGCGCGGACTGATCGGCCATTTCGTCTCCGCCGTGCGTGGCCCGTCCCTGTACCGCAAGGCCAGCTTCCTGCTCGATGCGCTGGGCGAGCGCATCTTCCCTGCCGGCCTGCATCTGCACGAACAGCCGCATCTGCCGCGCGCGCTGGGCAGTGCGCCGTTCGATGCCGAGGGCGTGGCCACGCAGCCCCGCGATCTGGTGCGCGATGGCGTGCTCGAGGGCTATGTGCTGGATCACTACTCGGCCTGCCGGCTGGGCATGGAAACCACCGGCAATGCCGGCGGCGTGCGCAACCTCACCGTCGAGCCTACCACCGCGGAGAACCTGGAAGGGCTTTGCCGCCGCATGGGGCGCGGCCTGCTCGTCACCGAACTCATCGGTCACGGCGTCAACATCGTGACCGGCGACTACTCGCGCGGCGCGGCCGGCTTTCTGGTCGAGGA
>RFHG01000266.1 GCA_003696465.1 Gammaproteobacteria bacterium
CTGCGCAGTTCGGGGTCGGCCTTGATCTCCGCCAGAGCCTCGCGCCCGCTCTTGCGCGGCATGTTGAGATCGAGCAGGATCAGGCCCGGGCGCGGCGCGGCGTCAGGCTCTGCGAAGCGGCCGCGCCGCTTCAGATAGTCGAGCAGTTGCTCGCCATCCTCGACGAAGCGCAGTTCGTTGACCAGACGCGCCTCTTCGAGAGCCTCACGGGCCATCAGGCGGTCATCCGGGTCGTCGTCGGCCATCAGGATGATGACCGCATCCTTGTCGTTTTTCATGCTGCATCCTCCGTGGTCTGCCGCGACACCTGATGCCGCGGCAGGTCGATGATGAACGTGGCCCCCTCCCCTTCCTTGCTGTGAGCGGTGATCGTGCCGCCGTGCCGGCGGACGATCTTCTGGCAGATGGCCAGGCCGATACCCGAGCCTTCGTACTCGGAACGGCCATGCAGCCGCTGGAAAACCCCGAAAATCTTCTCGACGTACTTCTGGTCGAAACCGATGCCGTTGTCGGCCACTGTCAGACGGACCCTGGCGCCCTCGGTATGGGTGAGCTCTTCGGCCGCCACGGACACCACCGGCCGGACATCCGGGCGATGGAACTTGAGGGCGTTGCCGATCAGGTTCTGAAACAGCTGGCGCATCTGCAGCGATTCGGCATCGATGGTCGGCAGCTTGTCGATCCGCAGTTCGGCCCCGAGTTCAGCGATACGTACCTCCAGATCGCCGACGACGCCGCGCACCACCTCGTTGAGGTCAACCGGTTCGAAAGGACGCGCCCGGGTGGTGACGCGCGAAAAGTTGAGCAGATCACTGATCAGGGTCTGCATGCGCCCGGCGGCACCGCGCATGCGCGCCAGGTAATCGCGTCCGGTTTCGCCCAGCCCCTCGGCGCATTTGGCCTCCAGCCGGTCGCCAAAGGCGGTGATCTTGCGCAACGGCTCCTGCAGGTCATGGGAGGCGACGTAGGCGAATTCCTCCAGCTCGCGGTTGCTCTCCTCAAGCCGCTTTGCCTGCAGCCGCAACGCCCGCTCCGCCTGCCGGATGCGGGTAACATCCTGCAGCACCATCACCAGCCCCCCCCGTCCAGTGGGCGCGCAGGAGACCTGCAGATCCCGCCCGACCGCAGCACAGCCGACATCCCAGCTTGCGCTTTTGCCTGCACCCAGCAGTTCCTCCAGCTCGGCGACCGACTTGCCAAGAAACCGCAGCACATCCGCCGTTTCGACGCGCTCACCCAAAAGCGTTCGGGCGGCGCGATTGGTGCGGATCACCGCGCCATCGGCATCGAAGACGATGAGGGCTTCATGCATCGAATCAACGATATCCCGCAGATAATCCTTGGAAACGGTCGTCTTCCGGAGTTGGTCCACCATGGTATTGAAAGAGGCGATCAGGTCGCCCAGTTCTCCGGCGGCGTCACTCTCCACCCGGGCATCGAAATCGCCCTCCGCGACCCGTGCGGCGCCCCGGCCGAGCTGGTGCAGCGGCCGGGCCAGGCTGCCTGAA
>RFHG01000267.1 GCA_003696465.1 Gammaproteobacteria bacterium
AGGCTCATGAACCGATGAGTTCCTCGACGGCCGCCAGCACGGCTTCGGGCTGGATGCGATCAAGGCAGTCGCTGATCTTGCTGCCGGCGCAGCCGTCCAGTCCGCAGGGGCGGCATGACAGTGGCGTGGTGATCACGCGATGAGGCACCATCCAGGGGCCCCATTCCTGGTCTCCGCTGGGCCCGAACAGGGCCACGGTGGGCGTGCCCATGGCCGCGGCCATGTGCATGGGGACCGAATCCATGCCCACGAAACAGCGGGCGTGGCCGATGAGTGCAGCCAGCTCCTTGAGGCTCAGTTCCCCGGACAGATCCACCACAGGCTCGCTCAGGGGGTCGAGGATGGCACGCACGCGCTCCAGTTCGGCCCGATCCGGTGCAGCCGTGACGACCACGCGATACCCCCGTTGCTGGAGCAGGGCGATGAAACGGCTGCAATGGTCTGTGCGCCAGCACTTGAACAGCCAGCGGGAGGTCGGGTGAAAGTGGATAAACGGCTGTCCGCGCAGCCCTTCCCGGTCGAGCAGCCGGTTCACGCTGTCTTCCGCGGCCTGGCCCGGTACGAGCAGCAGGCCCCGCTCGTGGGGAGCGGGGTGGATACCGATGCAGCGCAGGGCGTCGAGGTGTTTTTCCACCACATGTCGCAGACGAGCCGGCTGCGGATAGTGGTGGGTAAAGCTGCCGGACCAGAAGCGTGATCCGCGTCGCCTGGGCCATCGGGCAGTGACCGCAATGCGGGGTTTCAGCAGACGGCTGAGGAGTGCGCCGCGCCAGCTCTCGGTCAGATGTATCAGCAGGTCATATCGGCGTGCACGCAGTTGGCCGACCAGTTCGAGTTCTCCCCGCAGGCCGCCCCCTTCGGCACTGCGCCGGATGGTGTGTATCCGCGTGATGTCCGGATGGCCCTCGAGCATGGGGGTCGTTTCCTCGTAGACCAGGGCATCGATTTCGATACCGGGGCGGTGATGCCGCAGAGCCCGGAACAGCGGACTGGTGAGCAGTACATCCCCGTGATGACGCAACTTGATGACCAGCGCGCGACGGATTGGGTCCGTTTCAGACATGGGGCAGTCCCTGTCGATAACGTTCATAACGGTTGAGGCCACCCTCCGGATGATCCTTGTAACGCGAATGCATCCACAGATACTGCTCCGGATACTGGCGCATGTAGTTTTCTATACGGGCGATCACGCGGGCCGTGTCCGTCCTCGAATCCTCGCCGGGGAAGCCCTCCAGCATGGGCTGGAACTCGAGCAGATTGCGTCCATCGGGCCGGCGTACCGAGAAGCAGGGCAGCACTACGGCATTACCCAGTCTGGCGAGGCGGACGGTGCCGGTAGTAGTGGCGGTGTCGATGCCGAAAAAGGGCACAAAGACACTGTTCTTTTTTCCGTAGTTCTGATCGGGGGCATACCAGATGATGCCACCCGATTTCAGGGTGCGCACGATGCGGCGCATGTCGGTAACGGGAATGGCATCGCCATAGATGGCAATGCGGCGTGCCCGCATGACGCGTTCGAAGCAGGGGTTGCGGTCCGGCTTGTAGGTGGTGTGAAAGGGGCGAATTCGGCCCAGGGCCCGACCGCAGATTTCGATGCTGGTGGTGTGCGAGCCCAGCATGATGACGCCCCTGCCGGTCTGGATGGCTTCGTCCAGGTATTCGAGGCCGCGGATCTCCACCTGATTGCGCATTTGCCATTCGGGCCCGAACCAGGCAGTTGCGGTCTCGAGCATGCCACGCGCTGCGGAGACGAAGCTCTGGCGCACCAGTCGTTTGCGCGAGCGCTCATCGAGATCCGGGAAGGCCAGCTCGATGTTGACCCGGGCGATGAAGCGCCTCCTGCGGCCGGCGGCATGGATGAGGTGGCCGAGCAGCCAGCCGAGGCCCTGCCGGGCCTTTCGTGGCAGGCGGGCGACCAGCCACATGCCGGCCACCGCAGCGGCAGTGGACCAGCATCGGGGCTGTGTGAGTCGGGTGTCTTCGGGGGCTGGTCGGGTCATGGGGTTCTCCGAAACGGCCTACCATTCTAGCCGAGCGCGCACGGCAGGGGCGAGCGCTTGCTGTGCTATCATTGCGGGCCCTGAACCCGCATTAATCGGCATGAAGCTGCAGATTCCTTCCTTCGACAATGCCCGAGTGCTGATCGCCGGCGATGTAATGCTCGATCGCTACTGGCACGGGGACACTTCCCGCATTTCTCCCGAGGCCCCGGTGCCGGTGGTGCGCGTGGACGAGATAGAGGAGCGGCCGGGCGGGGCCGGCAACGTGGCCCTGAATATTGCCGCACTCGGGGGGCGGCCGAGTCTCATGGGTCTGACCGGGGACGACGAGGCGGCCGACAGCCTGCAGCGTCTGCTCGAGGCGGCTGGCGTCGACTGTGCCTTCGAGCGCATGCCTGGCGTGCCCACGGTCACCAAGTTGCGGGTCCTGAGTCGACACCAACAGCTCATCCGGCTGGACTTCGAAGAAGGCTTTGCCGGGGTGGACCATGCCGGCTTCACCGACCGCTTCGAGTCCCTGCTGCAAGCGGCCGATGTGGTGATCCTGTCCGATTACGGCAAGGGGGCCCTGAACCACAGCAGGGAGCTGATCGAGGCGGCCCGGGCAGCCGGCCGCCCGGTACTGGTGGATCCCAAGAGCCATGATTTTGCCCGCTATCGGGGGGCCACGCTGATTACGCCCAACCTGAAGGAATTCGAGGCCGTGGTGGGGCATTGTCCCAGCGAGGAGGCAATCGTGGAGAAGGGCATGGCCCTGATCGAGCGCGAGCAGCTCGGCGGGCTGCTGGTGACGCGCAGCGAACAGGGCATGACCCTGCTGATGGCGGGCGAGGCGCCCTTCCACCAGCCCACCCGCGCCCGTGAGGTTTACGATGTGACCGGTGCCGGAGACACCGTGATTTCGACCCTGGCCGCGGGACTGGCCGCCGGGCTGGAAATGCGTCAGGCCGTGCTGCTGGCCAACATGGCGGCCGGTATCGTGGTGGGCAAGCTGGGTACGGCCACCGTCACGGTACCCGAGATCCGGCGGGCGCTGCACGAGCACGATGACTCGCTGCAGGGTGTCCTGAACGAGGAGCAGCTGATGCTGGCGGTGGAGGATGCCCGCGCCCATGGCGAGCGCATCGTCTTCACCAATGGCTGTTTCGACATCCTGCATGAAGGTCATGTGGCCTATCTGGAGCAGGCCCGCAGGCTCGGCGACCGGCTCATCGTGGCGGTCAACGACGATGATTCGGTGCGGCGTCTGAAGGGTGACAGCCGACCCATCAACCCGCTGGACCGGCGCATGGCGGTGCTGGCGGGGCTGGCGGCGGTGGACTGGGTGGTCCCCTTCTCCGAAGACACGCCCGAGCGCCTGATCTGCCGCATCCGGCCCGATCTGCTGGTCAAGGGCGGTGACTATCGTCCCGAGGAGATCGCCGGCCATGACTGCGTGGTCGAGGCCGGGGGCGAAGTGCGTATTCTGGACTTTCTGCAAGGCTGCTCGACCACCGACATCGTCGAGCGCATCCGCAAGAGCGAACAAGAGGTGGAATGAGACATGATCATCGTGACCGGCGGAGCCGGCTTCATCGGCAGCAATATCGTCAAGGCCCTGAACGACCGCGGCGAGCGTGACATCCTCGTGGTGGACGACCTCGAGGACGGCACCAAGTTTCGCAATATCGCCGACCTCGACATTGCCGACTACCTGGACAAGGACGCGTTCCGCGAACTCATACGCTCCGGCCTGGATACCGGATGGGGCGAGGTGAGGGCGGTGTTCCACGAGGGTGCCTGTTCGGCCACCACCGAGTGGAACGGCAAGTTCATGATGGACAACAACTATGCCTATTCCAAGGAGCTGTTGCACTGGTGCCTGGACCGGCAGGTGCCGTTCCTGTATGCCTCCTCGGCCTCGGTGTACGGCATGGGGCCGAAGTTCATAGAGGACCGGGCGTACGAGCGTCCGCTGAATGTCTATGGTTACTCCAAGTTCCAGTTCGACCAGTATGTACGCCGGCTGCTGCCACAGGCGGAAAGCCAGGTGGTGGGCTTTCGCTACTTCAATGTCTACGGGCCGCGCGAGCAGCACAAGGGCAGCATGGCCAGCGTGGCCTTTCACTTCAACAACCAGATCCGGGAGCAGGGCAAGTGCCGGCTGTTCGAGGGCTCCGACGGCTATGCCGATGGCGAACAGCAGCGCGACTTCGTCTATGTCGGCGATTGCGTGGCGGTGAATCTCTGGTTCATGGACCACCCGGACAAGTCCGGCATCTTCAATCTGGGCACCGGCCGGGCGCAGAGTTTCAACGATGTGGCCGATGCGGTCATTGCCTGGCATGGGCGGGGCGAGAAGGAATACATTCCCTTCCCCGACCACCTCAAGGGGCGCTATCAGAGCTATACCGAGGCCGATCTGGGCAAGCTGCGTGCGGCCGGCTACGATGCGCCGTTTCTCGATGTCGGCGAGGGCGTGAAGCGCTATCTCGACTGGCTCAACGCGGACGCCTGAGCCCTTGTCGCGCTGGTTCTACAGCGCCCTGCTGCATTGCCTGCTGCCTGCGGCCCTCCTGCGGCTGTGGCTGCGCGGGCGCCGCAATCCCGCCTACCGCCTGCGCTGGGCCGAGCGGCTTGGGCAGGTGCCGCCTCTGCCGGATGCGCCGCGCATCTGGCTGCATGCCGTCTCCGTCGGCGAGACCATTGCCGCGGCGCCGCTGTTGCGTCGCCTGCAGGGCGAGCTGCCGGGCTACCAGTGGCTGGTGAGCACGACGACCCCGACCGGTTCGGAACAGGTCCTGCGCCTGTTCGGCAACGAAGTGGCCCATCACTATCTGCCCTGGGACCTGCCCGAGGCAGTGGCCCGCTTCCTCGACCGGACCCGTCCCGCCCTGCTGCTGGTGATGGAGACCGAGATCTGGCCCAACCTGTTCGCGGCCTGCCGCCGGCGTGACATCCCGGTGTGTATCGTCAATGCCCGCCTGTCGGAGCGCAGTCTGCGTGGATATCGCCGCATTCGTCCGCTGGTGGCCGAGGCGCTGTCTTCGGTACGCGTACTGGCACAGTCCGAGGCCGATGCCGGGCGCTTCCGAAGCCTGGGCGCCCCCGATGTACGGGTGACCGGCAATCTCAAGTTCGACCTCGAGATCCCGGCTACCGCCACGGCCACCGGCGAGGCCCTGCGCCTGGCCCTGGGGCACCGCCCGGTATGGGTGGCGGGGAGCACCCATGAAGGGGAGGATGCGCAGGTACTGGAGGCCCATCAGCGGCTGCTGGAAGACTTTCCCGATGCCCTGCTCATTCTGGTGCCACGCCATCCGGAACGGTTCGATGACGTGGCCCGGCAAATCGAGGCCCGTGGGCTGGCCTTCCGGCGGCGCAGCAGCGGTGCCCTGCCGGGGGGCGGTGACAGCGTCTATCTGGGCGACACCCTGGGCGAGCTGCTGGCCTTCTATGCCGCGGCGGATGTGGCCTTCGTCGGTGGCAGTCTGGTGCCGCACGGGGGGCACAATCCGCTCGAGCCCGCGGCGCTTGGCGTGCCCGTGATCACTGGCCCCCACTGGCACAACTTTGCGGCCATCTATCCCGCCCTGCTGGAGCAGGGGGCGGCCTTTGAGGTCGGCGGTGCAGAGGCGCTGGCTGCGGCCCTGCAGCACTGCCTGGGCGACCCGGTGGCGCGAGATCGGGCCGGCGAGGCGGGTCGGCAGTTCGTGGAAACGAACCGGGGGGCCCTGCAGCGCACACTGGAGGCGCTGCCGCTTCCCTCGGTGCGGCGCAGCGCCTGATCAGAGCAGGCCGAAGAAGGGCAGGACCTCGACTTCCTCGCCGGAGGCGACCGGCCCGGACCCCCGTGGCAGCACGATGAAGCAGTTGGCCCGGCTCATGGAAGACAGCACATGCGAGCCCTGCAGTCCGGTGGTCTCCACGACCAGTTCGCCGCCCTCCTGGCGCAGGATGCCGCGCTGGTGATCCTTGCGTCCTGGTGATTTCCTGAGGTCATTGAGCACACGGGCGCGCAGCCGCAGGGGAGCTTCGGGGCTGCGTCCCATCATGCGTTGCAGGGCGGGCCGCACGAACAGAACGAAGGTGGCCATGGTCGATACCGGATTGCCGGGCAGACCGAAGAAATGCGCCTGCCCCAGGTTGCCGAAGGCCAGCGGCTTGCCCGGTTTCATGGCTATGCGCCAGAAGCCGATCTGGCCCAGTTCCTCGAGTACGGTCTTGATGTAGTCGGCCTCGCCCACCGAGACCCCACCCGTGGTCAGGACCAGGTCGGCCACTGCGGCGGCCTCGCGAAAGGCTTTGCGTACGGCCTCCAGGTCATCGGGAATGACGCCCATGTCGAGCCGCTCCACCGGCAGGCGGGCGAGCAGGGCATCCAGCGTATAGCGGTTGGAGTCGTAGATGTCCCCTTCGCCCAGTGGCTCGCCGATGCCACGCAGTTCGTCCCCGGTGGAGAAGAAGGCTACCCGCGGGCGGCGGTACACCGTGACCTCGGC
This sequence comes from Gammaproteobacteria bacterium, assembly GCA_003696465.1. GTDB lineage: Bacteria > Pseudomonadota > Gammaproteobacteria > J044 > J044 > J044. The sequence continues at coordinate 6,482 of RFHG01000267.1, forward strand.
AATCCCCAGCGAGGCCAGCAGGCCCACATCGGCGGCGTTGAGCTGGCGACCAGCCTCGAGCACCGTGCTCCCGGCGCGCATGTCCTCGCCCGGGTGGCGGATATTGGCCCCTTCCCGGTGGTTGCCGCGAATGACCACCTCGTCCCCTTCCCGTTCGGTCTGTTCCTGCATCACCACCGTATCGGCGCCCTCTGGCACCACCGCCCCCGTCATGATGCGTACGGCCTCTCCCGCCCCCACACGCCCCTCGAACGGTGCGCCGGCCATGGACCGACCCACTACACGCAAACGGGTGCCGTCCGTTCCCAGATCCGCGGCACGCAGGGCATAGCCGTCCATGGCCGAGTTGCGATGGGGTGGTACATCGAAGGTGGCGACCACCGGCTCCAGCAGCACCCGATCGAGGGCCTGGCGCAGGTGCAGCCGCTCACGCCCCGATACCGGGGCTACCGTTTCCAGTATCCGTTCCAGGGCCTGCTCGACGGTGAGCTGGTTGGGGTCGAATTCGTCACAGCCATGGTTCATGGGGTGTTCCTCGTGTGGGTTGCCAGCCACTGCATTATAAAGTCGCGCAGGGTGTGCGGTGCATCCAGGTCGAGCAGGGGCAGTTCGCAGTGTATGCCCCGGGCACCGGGCGTGGCCACGGCGATGATGTGCGGATCTTCCGGATGCAGCAGGGGCTTGCCCAGTTCGGGACGATGCAGCTCGATCTTGGGGAAGGCCTCGTGCCGAAACCCTTCCACCAGGACCAGGTCCGCTCGTCCGGGGTCCAGCCAGCGCAGCTGCTCCGCAAGTACCGGGTCGCGTGGCTCGGGGTGCTCGACCACCAGCGCGGAGCGTTGGGCGGAGCAGACCAGGACCTGTCCGGCTCCTGCCGCGCGCAGCCGGTAGCTGTCCTTGCCGGGCTGGTCGATGTCGAAACGGTGATGCGCGTGCTTGACCAGCGCAATGCGCAGACCTTCCGCCCGCAGCAATGGAATGAGGCGTTCCAGCAGGGTGGTCTTGCCGGTGCCGCTCCAGGCGGCGAAACCGAGCAGCGGCAGGGGGCGGTCAATCTCTGCCATGGAACTTCTCCAGGGCCTCCGGGTCATTGAGGTTGGCCAGCGCGGGGGCGATGTCTGCTGCATCCACGACAGTGGCCTCCAGGGCCCTCGCCCAGTCCATTACGCGCGGTCGGTCCTCATCGAGCAGGCGCCGTGTGATCGGCAGGGCATGAGCAGGCTGCAGCAGGGCGAAGAGTGGCTGCAGCGATTTGCCGTCGTGCAGCACTGCGGCAGGCGCATCACCGATGCCGGCTGCAAGGCGCTGGCCCAGATCCGATGGCAGGGCCGGGGCGTCGCAGGGTGCCACCAGCACCCAGGGGGTACGCGCCGCCATCAAGCCGGCCTCGATGCCGGCCAGCGGACCGGGATGTTCCGGGCGCAGATCGCGCAGTACCTCGTCGCCCCACGGCAGGTAGGCACTGCGGTTGCGGTTGGCCGAGATCAGCAGGGGGCCGACCTGGGGACGCAGGGCCTGGCTCACCGCCTCGACCATGAGCCGACCATTCGGCAGGGGCATCAGGCCCTTGTCGCGTCCGCCCATGCGCCGGCTGCGTCCCCCGGCCAGGATCAGGCCGGTGATGGAATGCGTGGGGATCTGCATGCGGGAATGCTAACATGCCGCGGCCACGGCCGATGGCTTGAAGCGGGGTCACATGCCCCCATGATGAGTTGAATTACAAGAAACAGGGGTAAACGGAACCATGTTCATGCGCATCATCCTCTTTCTGGCAGCCAACTTCAGCATCCTGGTCGTGCTCAGCATGTCCATGCGCGTGCTGGGTATCGACGACTGGCTGGCCCAGCAGGGACTGGCCGGTCAGATCAACGGCATCCTCGTCATGGCGCTGCTCATCGGCTTTGGCGGTTCGTTCATTTCGCTGGCGCTTTCCAAGACCATGGCCAAGCACGGGATGGGGGTGCACGTCATCGAACAGCCGAGCAATCCCACCGAGCAGTGGCTGGTGGAGACGGTGGCCCGGCTGGCACGGGAGGCCGGCATCGGCATGCCCGAGGTGGGCATTTTTCAGAACCCGCATCCCAATGCCTTTGCCACCGGCATGAACCGCAATGATGCCCTGGTGGCGGTCAGTACCGGCCTGTTGCAGCACATGAATGCCGACGAGATCGAGGCCGTGCTGGGACACGAGATCGGTCATATCGCCAACGGCGACATGGTGACCATGGCCCTGCTGCAGGGGGTGCTCAATACCTTCGTCATCTTCTTTGCCCGCATCGTCGGCATCTTCATCGACCGTGTGGTCTTCCGTCAGGAAGAGGGGATCGGCATGGGCTACATCATTGGCAGCATCGTGGCCGAACTGGTGCTGGGCATTCTGGCCAGCATCATTGCCATGTGGTTCTCGCGCTGGCGGGAATTCCGCGCCGATGCCGCGGGTGCCCACCTGGCCGGCCGTCACAAGATGATTGCCGCATTGCGCGCCCTGATGCGCGACCCGGAGCCGGAGGACCTGCCGGGCGAGTTTGCCGCCTTTGGCATATCCGGCAGTCGCCACGGGGTCCTGGGACGCCTGCTGATGAGCCATCCTCCGCTGGAGGAGCGGATCGCACGGCTGGAGCAAATGGCGGCCTGATAGGGCCCAGACGCGATGGTCGGCTTCAGCCGGCCATCGCGCTGAAGTCGTAGTTGAGTTCTTCCGAGGGCGGGGACAGGAAGTTGCCCTCGATATAGTTCACGCCGATGCCCCAGAGGATGGACAGGATCTGGGCATCGTCCACATGCTGGGCAATGACCAGCTTGTTCTGGGCATGGGCCTGGTCGGTCAGTTCCTTGATGGTTTCCTGGTTCTCGGGGCTGCCAGGCAGGTTGTCCATGAACTGCGGGTGAATCTTCAGGTAGTCTGCCGGCAGGTGGGCCAGTACCTGGAAGGGATTGCTGCCGGTACCGAAGTCGTCCAGCGTGAACTCGCTTTCCATCTCGTGCACGGCCTTGATGAAGGCCTTGCACTGCTTGAGATGGCTGACGGCCGTCTTTTCCTTGATCTCGAACACGAAGCACTCCGGCGGCACGCCATTGGCTTCGATCTGCTCGCGGATCCAGCCGGTGATCTTGCTGTCGAGCAGGCTGCCGGCCGTGAGCTTGACGAAGAAGATGAGCTGCCGCCCCTGCTTGCGCAGTTCCGCCAGCCGGCGGATGCTGTTGAGGATGACCCAGCGGTCCAGTGCCATGGCAATCCCGCTGCGTTCCGCGCTCTCGAGGAAGTCTGCCGGCGAGATGGCCTCGCCGTTCTCGTCCAGCATGCGCATCAGGACCTCGTAGCGTTCGCCCGGATCGCCATGCAGGCTGACGATGGGCTGGAACAGCAGCTTGAGCCGGTTGTGGGCCAGTGCATCCTTGATCCGCTGGCTCCAGGCCTCGTCGAGCTGGCGCTGGGTCATCTCGCCCTCGCGCGGCTTGTAGATCACGGCCTGGTTGCCACCCTGTTCCGCGGCCTCGGCATAGGCGCGCCCGGCGCGCGACAGCACCTCGTTGGCATCGAGTTCGCTGTCGTCGATGATCGCCGCACCCAGGCTGGCGGTGAGGGTGAGCGACTTGCCCTCGATCTCGAAGATGTGATTGTTGACGGCCTCCAGCAGCCGCTGCATGTAGGCCTTGAGATCCTCTTCCTTCCAGCTCGGGACGAGGCAGGTAAAGGCATCGCCCTCGAAGCGCGCGATCAGGGCACCATCACCGCCAAAGTCCATCAGCACCCGCCCCATCTCGATCAGCAGGGCGTCGCCGGCGGTAATGCCCAGCTCCTTGCGGATCTTGTCGAAGCCGTCGATCTCCAGGTGCAGCAGGCTGTAGCGCTGCTCGGGGTCGGCGGCCCCGGCGATGGTGGCACGCAGCCGCTCCATGAAGTAAGGCCGGTTGTAGAGGCCGGTGAGCATGTCCCGCTGCTCGAGTTCCTGGATCTTCTGCTGCAGTTCCTTGTCATTGGCCGAGCTGCGGATGACGACCTGGGTACAGGGCTCGCCCTCGATGCTGGCCGGGCTGAATTCGAGCTGGGCCTGGAAGGGTTCGCCTTCTTCCGGCTGCAGGGTCAGATCCAGAGTTTGTGTCGGTTCCTTGCCCTTGGCGTATTCACGCAGGAAGGTCTTGAACTGCTCCTGATCCGACGGCGCCACCAGATCGAGGATGGGCATGCCCTCGAAGTCGTCCCAACGCTCGTAGCCGAACAGCTCGAGATAGGACTCGTTGGCATACACGTGCATGCCGTCGGCGATGTAGGCGATGGCATCCTTGGAGCTGTTGAGCAGGGTCTCGCAGCGGCGGTCTGCCTCCTGCAGGGCCTGTTCCAGTTCCCGCATGCGCTCATGGTCTGCCTGGCAGCGAGCGGTGCGCTGCAGAACCAGTTGCAGATGGGGTTCGTTGTCCTTGGCCACGCAGTCGGTGGCACCCTGTTGCATGCATTCTGCGGTATCGGCGCTACCTGCCCCGTCGAGCGCGATGATGGGCACCTGACGAGGCTGGAGCTGCACCAGCTCGGCCAGGCGCTCGAGGCTGATGCCGGGGCTGCCCAGGGTGTAGAG
>RFHG01000268.1 GCA_003696465.1 Gammaproteobacteria bacterium
ATCGCTGATTTCACCGAGCGGCAGTACCATGAATCCGGCTGGATTGCCAAGCTCGCCGCCCAGTGGCTGAAGGAAATATGCCCGAGGGTGTTCGTCACGCGGGGTGCCTTGACGGCCCACCTGCGCCATATCTGGGGACTGGATACCGTGATCCCGGAGGTGCGTTTCGGCGAAGGCCTGCCGGTGCTGGACGAGGCCGGAAACCCGTTGACGCCGGAAGACCTGCATGCGGGTGAAGCCAGGGCGGACAAGCGGCTGGCTCACCGGCATCACCTGATCGATGCGATTGTGATTGCCTGCTCCACGCCAGGACTGTTCAACCGCATGGCCAGGCATTACAAACGGGTTTCCGAGGAAACGCCCGAGGGCAGGAAGGTCAGGTTCCGGCTGCAAGTTGATCCGCCGATGCCCGATCTGCGCGACCGTGCCAGGGCGCTGGTTGAAGCCTGCCCTGTTTGGCACAAGCCGGACCGCTATCCGGACGGGCAGTTTTTCGAGGATACCGCCTACCGCTTGATTGAAATCGAGGAGAACGGCGGGAAGGTGCGCAAACTCGCCAGCCGCAAGAAGCTGAAGGATGCGGCCGGAAGCGGCGCCACGGAGCGAGGTGTCCGCAAGTTTGTTGCTTCCATCGCCTATCCCGAAACGCGCGAGGTGGTGCGGAAAGCGGTGGAGGAAAGACTGGCGAGCGGCATCAAGCCCGCCAATGTGTTTGACGATCCGATCCTGCATCCCCGATTCGGCACGCCGATTCGCCGGGTGTTCTGCTTCACGGATCAGCCTGGCATGTTCACGAGCGTGTTCAGCCGGAAGGATGCGCCGCAGAAAGTGCTCGGATCCTCGCCGAACGCATTCCGCAAGTGGCTGAAGCATGCTGGCTTTGCCTGTTTGGAACTGAACCGCGAAACGGGTGAACGTCGGCTTGTACCGGTAGCCGAAGCCATGCGTGTAAAATCCCGCTCCGCGTCCGAGGGCGTTGTCCGCTTTTACAAGGGCGACACCGTGATCCACCCAAAAGATGGCAGGCACTACGTCGTGTGTCAGTTCAAGAATGAAGGCGGTGGCATGCTCGTATGCACCTTGGTGACCGAAGCCCGTCCAGTTCGCGAGCTTTCAAGCGCGACAGGTTTGAAAAAACTCAAGGGACGAAGCCTGATGAAGGTCATGTTTGCCGATGAGTGAGCATCGCATCCTGCACATCGAATCGCCGGCATGGGTGGGGCTGGACACCGGCCGGCTGTGCATCCGCGCCGAGGGCAGGGGCGATTATTTCGCGGCGGTCGAGGATGTAGCGGCGCTGAGTCTCAGCCATCCGGCCATCACGGTGACTTCGCGCGCTTTGCAGGCGCTGGCGGCAAAGGGCGCCATCGTGCTGGTATCCGACGAATCGCATCTTCCGACGGCGCTGATGCAGCCTCTGGCCGCCAACACGCAGACCGCGATGCGCGTGCGCAC
>RFHG01000269.1 GCA_003696465.1 Gammaproteobacteria bacterium
ATCCAGCACGGCCAGACGTTTCAGCCAGTTCCAGTACTGCTCGTAAAGCGGCTTATCCAGGCCGTAATAGCTGCGCAGCCGTTCGATATCCTCGGCCGAAACCCTGGGGTTGAACTCGTTGCCAACGACGGCCGGCTCGCCAGGGGCCAGATGCATCATCGCAAACGAGATCACCGTGATCCCGAGCAGCAGCGGCAACATGCCGAGCAGGCGTCTGGCCAGATACCGTTTCATGCTTGCAGATGATCCATCGTCGGCATGCGCCCTATGCAAGCACAAACCGTGGCGGGATTCATCATCCGAGGCTGATTTCAACCCGGAGCCCAAACAGCCTCTTGATATCGGCTTCCGATTCTGCTTGGGTGTCGGCCGATTCTGCGACAAAGGGGAGGAACGACATGCGGGCACTCAGAATAGCATCGATCGGCATGGTGGCTGCGGCAGCGCTGCTGGCTTTCGCCGAGCCATCCATGGCGAATATCGCGTCCGAAGGCGGTGGGCACCATGTCAATGTGCTCAGTTTCATGCCGGAGGAGACGATGCACGGCAAATTCAATTACCCCGCCGAGCTGAAGGGGAGCTTTGGGCAGGCGATCGAATCGCTGGAAGGCAAGGCCGAGCCTTTCGCGATGGTGCATCCGCCCAGGATGCACAATGGCGATGTCGTCAACATTCAGCTCGATGCGCTTGGCCTGGAGGATGATGGCAGGCTTGAGGATGACGGCATCAATTGCAGCCTGACCTATCATATCGCTGGAGGAAGCCATACGCTGGGCGGGATGTGCGAGGTGATCACGGCCACGCACACCGAGAACTTCAAGACCAAGGTCGTCATCAAGCCCGTTGCGATTCCGGCCGGAGCCGCCGGCGCCAACGCACGCTGGAAGCTGCTGTTTGTCAACGACAAGACCGGTGTGGCCGTCTACGCCAATATCGAGGAATAGTGGCGTATAAAGTCCTTTCAATTGCGGAAGGAGTGGCTACCCTTCGCCGACTTTTTTCGAAGGAGTCTGAAATGCGAACGTCACTGCTTGTACTTGCCACGATCCTGAGTCTGCCCGCCGCGGCCTGGGCGAACATTGCCTCCGAGGGCCATGGCCACCATGTCAACGTGCTCAGTTTCATGCCCGAGGAGAGCATGCATGGGAAATTTGACTATCCCGCCGAGCTGAAGGGGAGCTTCGGGCAGGCGATCGAATCGCTGGAAGGCAAGGCCGAGCCTTTCGCGATGGTGCATCCGCCACGGATGCACGATGGCGATGTGATCAACCTTCAGACGGATGCCCTGGGCCTGGAACAGGACGGCCGGCTTGAGGATGACGGCATCAACTGCAACCTGACCTATCATGTCGCCAATGGCGCGCATACCGTGGGCGGCATCTGCGAGGTCATCACGGCCACCCACGCGGACAATGTGAAGCGCAAGGTCGTGATCAAACCCGTACAATTGCCCGCAGGCCAGCCCGGAAGCGGTGCGCGCTGGCTTCGGATCATGCTGGATGACAGCACCGGCGTGGCTGTTTATGCCAATGTCGAGGAATAGGGGGAACGGACAGCGATGCAAGGAGAAAAAACGATGATTTCGCGATTTCCCGGGCTTCCGGCGCTGCTTCTTGCCGCCGGACTGGCCATGCCGGCGGCCTCTCAGGCCGGGGAGGCTTCCCCGATCACGACCGAGCTGAGCTATGTGGCTGAAAGCGCGCGTGTCGTTGGCGGTGGTCTGCAGAAGGGCACGACGAACCATGCGGCCGGCACGCTGGATGTCACGCTGGATGGCGAGGCGCTGGGATGGTGGCCCGGTGGCATGGTGTTCATCGAGTTCATTGTCGACCATGGACCGGACCCAAGCCGCCATGCCGGCGATATCCAGGCGCTCAGCAATATCGCCGATGGCAATCGCACCCGGCTGCAGCAGTTCTGGATCGAGCAGCGGCTCGGGGATGCGGCCAGCATCCTTCTGGGCACGCACGATTTGAACAGTGAATTCTATGTTTCCGACTATGCCGGCCTGTTTACGAACTCCTCCTTCGGCATCGGCCCGGAAATCAGCAGCGTGGGAGCCTCGCTGTGGCCGGAGGCGGGTCTGGCCGCGAGGCTATTGGTTCAGCCGCACGAGCATGTTTCCCTGCGGCTTGCGGGTTATGATGGCGATCCGGCCACGCGGCAGCTGAAGGGTGCCGAGGGCTATCTCGGCATCTTCGAGGCGGCGCTGGAATATGATACCGCGGCATTCAAGCTTGGCGCATGGAAGCATAGCCGCTATGCGGCTGCCGACGGCAGCCAGGGGATCGCCGGAGGATACGGGCTTGCCGATATTCAGCTGGCCGACTGGGATGAGGGGAATCTTGGCGTCTTTTTTCAGTATGGCGCGGTTCAGTCGAAAAAGGCCAACGACATCCGGAGCTATCTCGGCCTTGGATTGCATGTCGGCGGGTTGATTCCGGGACGACCGGATGACGAGTTCGGTCTTGCCATGGCCCGAGCATCGCTGGCCGATGCCTATCGCCAGGCCAATGGTGCGCTTGCCAACGAAACGGCTGTGGAGCTGACCTATCGCATTGCACTGGGCGAGCATCTGGCGCTGCAGCCGGCGTTTCAGTGGATTCAGCATCCCTCCGGGGATCCGAATTTGTCCAGCGCCCGCGTGCTGTTGCTGCGCGGTGAGTTTTCGCTGTAGCGCAATCCTTGACAAGCGTTGCTGCGAGCCCGATAAATTCGGGATCGAGGGAGGAATGAGATGAAGTCGATGAGAATGTCACTGACGATGCTGGTTCTGGCGGGTCTGCTGTCGGTATGGAGCCCCGTGCAGATGCCGGGCCTGGGGGTGATACCGGCGGCCCATGCCGCCGAGGACGATGCGATGCATCGCGTGCAGCTGATGCTGAAAAAGCTCAGGTCCGCGATGAGCAGCCTGAAGGATCTGGACGAGCTGGAGAAGGCCGGCATGCCGAAGAAGGATGTGGATCGCATGCGCCGCGCGATGAATTCCAAGATTCAGGATATGATCAACGAGACGTTGCTGAACATCAAGCGCCTGTAACGGGCGCTTGATGCGTTTTTGGGAGGGAGATCGATGACACAGACTGAAGCGAAAAAGCGGCGGTCCCCGGGAGTACGTGCTCTTGCGATGGCCGGGATGACCCTGGCTGCCGGCCTTGCCTGGCTGGGCGAGGGGGCGACCGAGGGCATCGCCGGCATCGGCAAGGCCGCGCATGCGAATGTGGCCGTGTTCCATTTCCATGCGGGGCAGAAGCCGCCAGCGGAAATCAAGGGGCACGACATCATCGGCCAGCTGCATGGCAAGGCGCAGTATCTGACGCTGACGCACAGCACCGGGCTGAAGGATGGCGATGTGATCATGGTGACCAGCGATGTGCTGCGCGATGGCGGCACCAGTGTCGAGGACTTCGGCGTGGACTGCCAGCTGACCTTGCATGTGAAGAACGATTCGGATGTGACGGTGGCCGGTCTGTGCAACGTGTTCGTCTACAGCGTGGCGGACAAGCGCGAGGTGGAATCGAAGCTTCTCATCAAGCCGGTTCATATCGGTAGTGACGACTGGAAGCTCGTGGCCTGGGATGAGAAGGAGAACGTGGCCATCTATGTGGATGAGGAGATCGGCGAGGACTGAAGCCTGGTTCCGTTGTTTGCCGTTCATGGCAGACGCCCGGATTCCGAATCCGTCAGGATCCGAAACATCCGGCCCGCGTCGCGCTGCTGCGCTTCGAGCTGAACCTCTGACATCGGCCGTCATCGACCTCTTGAACCATCGTTTCCAGACCCTATAAAAGGGGTGTCGGAGTTGATCCGACGATGCAAAATTCTTGGAAACTGGATGGAGGTGAAGTCATGACTCTGATGCGTTGGTCTCCGTGGCAGGAGCTGGAAGGCATGCAGAGAACGCTGAGCAGGCTGCTCGATGAGAGCGGCTTGAGCACTTCATCCGAGTTCGGCGCCTGGATGCCGGCGGTGGATATTCGGGAAACCGATGATGCGCTGCTGGTCTATGCCGAGCTGCCGTGCATTGACAAGAAGGACATTCACGTCGACGTTCACGACGGAGTGCTGACGATCTCCGGTGAGCGCAAGTATGAGAAGGACGTGAAAGAGGAAAACGTCC
>RFHG01000033.1 GCA_003696465.1 Gammaproteobacteria bacterium
ATCCAACGCGGAGGCCATGGCCGAGTGCGCGGCGACGGTGCTGGCGGTCAAGCCGCAGGTGATGCGCACGGTGGCCGAGGGGCTGGCGCCGGCACTGGATGCCCACCCGCAACTGGTGATCTCGATTGCCGCCGGCATCCGCGAGGCCGATCTGGACCGCTGGCTGGGCGGTGGCCGGGCGATCGTGCGCTGCATGCCGAACACGCCCGCCCTGGTGCGCAGCGGTGCCAGCGGGCTGCATGCCAACGCGCGGGTGAGCGACGCCCAGCGCGAACTGGCCGAGCACATCCTGCGCGCGGTGGGCTTGGTGGTGTGGGTGGAGCAGGAGGCGCAGATCGATGCGGTGACGGCGGTTTCCGGCAGCGGGCCGGCGTATTTCTTCCTGGTGATGGAGGCGATGACCGATGCCGGCGAGCGGCTGGGCCTGGAGCGGGAGACGGCACGCCTGCTGACGCTGGAGACGGCCCTGGGTGCGGCCCGGCTGGCCTTGGAAAGTGGCGAGGACGTCGCCACCTTGCGGGAAAGGGTGACTTCGAAGGGCGGCACCACCGAGGCGGCACTGCGCGTGCTGACCGAGGGCGGACTGCCGGAACTCTTCGACGAGGCGCTGAAGGCCGCGGCGCGGCGCGCCGCGGAACTGGCTGATCAACTGGGAGCAGATGACACATGAGCAGTACCGGACAGGAGCTGGCCCTGTTTCTCGTCGGCACGGCGTTTTCCATTTACATCACGCTTTTGATGCTGCGTTTTCTGCTGGCGCTGGTACGGGCCGATTTCTACAACCCGGTGTCGCAGACCATTGTGAAGCTGACCAACCCGGTGCTGGTGCCGCTGCGGCGCGTCATCCCGCCGGTGGGCAAGACGGACACCGCCGCGGTGCTGCTGATGTGGGTGCTGCAACTTCTGGAGCTGTGGCTGAAGACGCTGATCGTGGGCCAGCCGATTCCCGTGGCGGCACTGGTGGTGGTGAGCCTGTTCGAGCTGGCGAAGCTCGCCATCTGGGTCTATATCATCGCCCTGTTTGTGCAGGCCATCCTGAGCTGGGTGGCGCCGCATGGCGGGCACGGCAACCCGGTGGCGGCCATCCTTTATTATCTCACCGAGCCGCTGCTGCGACCGATTCGCCGCCTGCTGCCCGACACCGGCATGATGGACTTTTCGCCGATGGCGGCCATGATCGGCCTGTATGTGCTGCTGATCCTGGTCAACGGGCTGATGCGCAGCGTGCTCGGCCTGCTGTGAGCGAAAACGCCTTCCAGCACTGGGACGGCGATGACCTGATCCTGCGGCTGCGGGTGCAGCCACGCGCCAGCAGCGACGGTTTTGCCGAGGTGCTGGGCGACCGCATCAAGCTGCGGATTACCGCCCCGCCGGTGGACGGCAAGGCCAATGCCCACATCCAGAAGCTGCTGGCCAAGCTGTTCCGGGTGCCGAAGGGGGCGGTGTGCATCGAGCAGGGCGAGACCGGACGCGACAAGCAGGTGCGCATTCGCGCGCCCCGGCAGTTGCCGGATTTCGTGGCGCCGCCTTGAAAGCCCGGGGGGCGCTGTTTAGACTTCCCTTTCCACCGCATCGAGCGATCCTCCGCCCATGCCCGAGACCATTCCGGCCGATTCCGTAGGCATCGTCCAGCCGCAGAAGCTCCATTTCGACGAGCCGCTGCAGCTGGTGAGCGGGCGCGTGCTGGAGGAGTACGACCTGGTCTTCGAGACCTACGGCGAGCTCAATGCCGACCGATCCAACGCGCTGCTCATCTGCCATGCGCTGTCGGGCGACCATCATGCCGCCGGCTATCACAGCATGGAGGACCGCAAGCCGGGCTGGTGGGACGTGGCCATCGGCCCCGGCAAGCCCTTTGACACCAACCGCTATTTCATCGTCTGCCCCAACAACCTGGGCGGCTGCAAGGGCAGTACCGGCCCCAACAGCATCAACCCGAAGACGGGCAAGCCCTGGGGCGCGGACTTTCCCATCGTGACGGTGAAGGACTGGGTCGTGAGCCAGGCACGGCTGGCCGACCGGCTGGGCATCGAGCAGTGGGCGGCCGTGATCGGCGGCAGCCTGGGCGGCATGCAGGTGATGCAGTGGGCCATCGACCTGCCGGAGCGCCTGCGCCATGCACTGGTGATTGCCGCCGCGCCCAAGCTCTCGGCGCAGAACATCGGCTTCAACGAGGTGGCGCGCCAGGCCATCATGTCGGACCCGGACTTCCATGGCGGGCACTATTACGCGCACGGCACCATTCCGCGCCGCGGGCTGATGCTGGCGCGCATGTTGGGCCACATCACCTACCTCTCGGACGAGGCGATGCGGGCCAAGTTCGGCCGCGAGCTGCGCGAGGGCAAGATCAACTTCGGCTTCGATGTCGAGTTCCAGGTAGAGAGCTACCTGCGCTATCAGGGCAAGAGTTTCGTCGAGCGCTTCGATGCCAATACCTACCTGCTGATGACCAAGGCGCTGGACTACTTCGACCCGGCCGCCGAATACGGCGACGACCTGGCCGCGGCCTTCCGGCGCGCGCTGGCCGACTTTCTGGTGGTTTCGTTCACCTCCGACTGGCGCTTCCCGCCCTCGCGCTCGGAGGAGATCGTACGCGCGCTGGTGCAGGCCGACCGGAACGTGAGCTATACCGAGATCGAGGCCACCCAGGGCCACGACGCCTTCCTGCTGCCCATTCAGGCGTATCTCGATACGCTGTATGCCTACATGAAGAGGGTCTGAGCGATGATGCGCGTGGACCTGGAGATGGTGATTCCCTGGATCGAGCCCGGCAGCCGCGTGCTCGACCTAGGCTGCGGCGACGGCACCCTGCTGCACCACCTGAAGAACGAACGGCAGGTGAAGGGCTACGGCCTGGAGATCGACCAGAACAATGTCATTGCCGCCATCGACAAGGGAGTCAATGTCATCCAGGGCGACCTCGACGAGGGGCTTTCCAAGTACTTCGACGACGACAGCTTCGACTATGTGGTGATGACCCAGACCCTGCAGGCGGTGCAGCGCCCCGACATCCTGCTGCGCGAGATGCTGCGTATCGGCCGCGAGGGCATCGTCACCTTCCCCAACATGGGCTACTGGAAGAACCGCCTGCAGCTGCTGGCCGGCCGCATGCCGGTGACGCGCACCCTGCCCTACGCCTGGTACAACACCCCCAACATCCACCTGTGCACGCTGCTCGACTTCGAGGACCTGTGCCGCCAGCTCAACATCCGCATCACCACCGCCACGGTGGTCAACCATGCCCACCAGCGCACCCTGCTCAGCCGCCTGCGCCCCAACCTGTTTGGCGAGATCGCCGTCTACCGGCTAAGCCGCGGCTGAGCCCGCGCACCGCGCAGAATTGAAAATTTTCTCCTAGACTTCAAATACCGGGGCAAAAGCGGAACTGCAACCTTTTCGCCGCGTTGCACTCCAATAGCTTGAGACTGCCCGTCAGAACACACGAGGAGGAATCACAATGAAAAGAATGATCCTGGCCACCGCAACCCTGCTCCTGGCCCTGTTCGGCAGTGCCGCCCTGGCCGCCGGAGGCAATCAGCAGGGGGCGAAACAGTTCGGCGACTATGTCATCCACTTCAATGCGGTGAACACCGACTTCCTGACCCCCCAGGTGGCCCGCAGCTACGGCATCCGGCGCAGCAAGAACCGCATCCTGCTCACCGTCTCGGTGCTCAGGGGCAAGCTGGGCGTGGCCGGCGAGCCGGTCGAGGCCAATGTCGAGGCCTGGGTCACCAACCTCAACCAGCAGACCAAGAACGTGAAGATGAAGGAAGTGAAGGACGGCGGCGCGATCTATTACATCGGCACCTTTTCCGCCACCAACGAGGAGACCTTCGACATCCATGTGAAGGCCCAGCCCAAGGGCAGCGACAAGGCCTTCGAGGTGAGCTTCCGCCGCAAGTTCTACACCAACTGACGCGCTTCCTTCAGGCGGCCACCAGCCAGCCGCGGGCGATCGTCAGCAGGCCAAAGGCCATGACCAGCAGGCCGGCCGTGATGCGTACGGCCGGCCTGCCCATCCAGCGCGACAGGCGCGCGGCGAACACCCCCATCAGCAGCAGGTTGGGCAGGGTGCCCAGACCAAAGGCGAGCA
>RFHG01000034.1 GCA_003696465.1 Gammaproteobacteria bacterium
ACTAATTGAGTAAGATACGCGGTCATTTGTGAAACCGTCCCGCCCGCTCGTGCGGGTACAGGAGACCGATATGCCGATCAAGCTGGCCGTTCCCAAGGAAATCACCCCCGGCGAGCGCCGTGTGGCCATCGAGCCCGGGGTTGCCGACCGATACCTGAAGATGGGCCTCGAGGTGGTGCTCGAGAAGGGTGCCGGCGATGCCGCCTACATCGTCGACAGCGACTTCCCGGAGGAGGTGAAGTTCGCCGAGGACCATCTGGCCCTGTACAAGGATGCCGACATCATCCTCAAGGTGCAGCCGCCCACCGAGGACGAGATCGATGCCATGAAGGAAGGGGCGATCGTCATCGGCATGATGCAGGCCTGGAAATACCCCGAGCGGGTGCGGCGCCTGCAGGAAAAGCGTATCACCAGCTTCGCCATGGAGCTGATTCCGCGCATCACCCGCGCACAGTCGATGGATGTGCTGTCCTCCCAGGCCTCGGTGGCCGGATACAAGGCAGGCATCATGGGTGCCGACCTGTCCTGCCGCTTCTTCCCCATGCTCACCACCGCCGCCGGCACCATCCGCCCGGCCACGGTGATGGTCATCGGTGCCGGGGTGGCCGGCCTGCAGGCCATTGCCACCGCCAAGCGGCTGGGTGCCATCGTCTCCGGTTACGATGTCCGTTCCGCCACCAAGGAGCAGGTGGAGTCGCTGGGTGCCAAGTTCATCGAGCTCTCGATCAAGGCCGAGGGCGAGGGCGGCTATGCCCGTGAACTGACCCCGGAGGAGCTGAAGCAGCAGCAGGCCGAGCTGGCCGACCACATGTGCAAGCACGACGTCATCATCACCACTGCAGCCGTGCCGGGCCGCCCCGCGCCGAAGATCATCACCCGCGAGACCGTGGAGCGCATGCGACCCGGTACCGTGATCGTCGATCTCGCGGCCGAGTCCGGCGGCAACTGCGAGCTGAGCCAGCCCGGCGAGACGGTCGAGCACAACGAGGTCATCATCCACGCCCCGCTCAATGTGCCGAGCCAGACGCCGCTGCATGCCAGCGAGATGTATGCCAAGAACCTGCTCAACTTCCTCAGCCCGATGATCACCGAGGAAGGCGAGCTCCATATCAACTGGGACGACGAGGTCATCGCCGACAGCTGCCTGACCTTCGAGGGCGAGATTCGCCACGAGCCCACCCGCAACCAGATCGAAGGAGGTGCATCATGATCGAAGGCATGGTGGCACTGTATATCTTCATGCTCGCGGCCTTCACCGGCAACGAGGTCATCTCCAAGGTGCCGGTGATCCTGCATACGCCGCTGATGTCCGGCTCCAACTTCGTGCACGGCATCGTCGTGGTGGGTGCCATGGTGGCTATGGGGCATGCCGAGGGACCGCTGGAGCTGGCCATCGGCTTCATCGCCGTCTTCCTGGCAGCCGGCAACGCGGTCGGCGGCTACGTCGTCACCGAGCGCATGCTCGAGATGTTCAAGCCGAGCAAGGAGGAGAAGTGATGATCGACACCCTGATCCAGTTCTCCTACTTTGCCGCTGCGGTCCTGTTCATCTGGGGCCTGAAGCAGATGTCGTCGCCGAAGACGGCGCGCCGCGGCATTGTCTGGGCCGGCGTCGGCATGGTGGTGGCGACCCTCGTCACCTTCCTGCTGCCGGGGCTGCACAACATCGGCCTCATCATCGTCGCCATCGTGCTGAGCGGCGCCCTCGCCTGGTGGTCCGGCAAGCGGGTGGCGATGACCGACATGCCGCAGATGATCGCGCTGTACAACGGCATGGGTGGCGGCGCGGCCGCGGCCATTGCCGCGCTCGAGCTGGTGCGGCTGGTCACCCGCGAGGGCGAGCAGCTCGACCTGCAGGTGCAGTCGCTGGCGGTGGCCGGTGCCCTCATTGGCGCGGTGGCCTTCTCCGGTTCCGCCATTGCCTTTGCCAAGCTGCAGGGCCTGATCAGGAAGACCCTGCGCTTCCCCGGCCTGCAGCTGGTCAATGGCCTGCTGTTCCTGGTACTGGTGGGGCTGGGCGTGATGATCGCCCTGTCCGGCAATGCCTTCGATCCGCGCCTGCTGATCGCCTTCTTCGCGGTCGGCCTGCTGTTCGGCATCATGATGACCCTGCCCATCGGCGGTGCCGACATGCCGGTGGTGATCTCGCTGTACAACGCCTTCACCGGTCTTGCGGTCGGCTTCGAGGGCTTCGTGCTCGGCAATCCGGCGATGATGATTGCCGGTATCGTGGTGGGTGCAGCCGGTACGCTGCTGACCCAGCTTATGGCCAAGGCCATGAACCGCCCGCTGACCAATGTTCTGTTCAGCAACTTCGGTGCCGCGGGCGGCGCCCAGGCCGAGGTCGAGGGCACGATGAAGTCGGTCGAACCCTCCGACGCGGCGGTCATGATGGCCTACGCCGACAAGGTCATCATCGTGCCCGGCTACGGCATGGCCGTGGCCCAGGCCCAGCACAAGGTCTGGGAAA
>RFHG01000035.1 GCA_003696465.1 Gammaproteobacteria bacterium
ACCTCGTACACATTGACCCGGTCGGGCGAACGATCACGCGCCAGCACCTGCTTGGCAATGTCCGACAACAGGACGATACCGTACTCGTCATGCTCGTGGCGCTTGTCCACGATCAGGGTCTTGGTCTCGACATGACGCATCTTTTCCAGTGCCTCGCGCACCGTGGTCATGCCATCGATGATGTCGACCCGGGTCTTCATCACCTCGCGCACGCGGATCAGCTTGTGCTCGCTCATAACTCGTCCTCGATCACATGGGTCAGTTCCTCGACCTGGTGACGCACGCCCACGGCGTCCTCCACGTCGATCTGGATGGCAATGCCGGTGCCCGGCCGTTCTTCGAGCCGGGCCACCCGGTTGATGGTTTCCAGAATGCGCCGGCTCAGATGCTCCTCGACCAGAAACAGCACCACATCGCGCTGGGTTTCCAGGGTCAGGCCAAAGAAGGTCTTGCTGCGCTCCAGCCCCTCGCCGCGCGCGTTGCTGATGATTGTCGCACCGGTCGCGCCGGCCTCGCGTGCGGCATCCATCACCCTGTCGGTCATCTTGTCGTCGACAAAGGCCAGTATCAGCTTGAAGTGCATGTCTCTCTCCGTATCAGCGGGATTTTCGGCTCAGGCGTGCGCGCAGGGTTGCCAACTGAGCATAGGCCATCACCGTCATCATGGGGAACAGGCTGGCAAAGGCAATGAGGCCAAAGCCGTCGATCATCGGGTTGCGGCCGGGCACCGTCTGCGCCAGCCCCAGCCCCAGCGCTGCCACCAGCGGCACGGTCACGGTGGAGGTGGTCACGCCCCCGGAGTCATAGGCCAGCGGCACGATCATCCGGGGTGCAAACAGGGTCTGGATCACCACCACCACATAGCCGGTGATGATGAACCAGTGCAGGGGCAGGCCGGTCACGATGCGGAAGGTACCCAGCGCAATGCCGATGGCCACACCCAGGGCCACGGCGATGCGCAACCCCCAGACCGAGATGGCTCCGGCCGAGATCTCCTCGGCCTTGATCGCCACCGCCAGCAGCGAGGGTTCGGCCACCGTGGTACTGAAACCGATGGCAAAGGCAAAGGCATAGACCCAGCCATAGTCCGCCCAGTGCACCTCGAGTCGCTGCATGGCGCCGGCCCCGAACAGGAATTCGGGATCGGTGAACTGGGCCGCCATCAGTTCGCCGATGGGGAACAGGGCCTGCTCCAGCCCCTCCAGAAACAGGGTCAGACCCAGTACCACATAGACGAACCCGACCAGCACCCGCCGGAAGTTCGGGATCGGTTTCCTGATGATCAGGAACTGAAAGCCGAAGATAATGGCGGCAATCGGCAGCACATCGTCAAGCGTGGCCAGAAGGGCATGCGGGAAACCGAGCAGGAAGTCGATCACAGCACCACCATTCCGTAGCCCATGACGAAGATCATCGGTGTGAGCGAGGCCAGCGCAATCAGGCCGAAGCCGTCGATCATGGGATTGCGCCCCCTGATACTGGAGGCGAGCCCCACCCCCAGCGCAGTGACCAGCGGCACGGTGATGGTGGAGGTCGTGACACCACCGGAATCGTAGGCGATGCCGATGATTTCACGCGGGGCAAAGACCGTCATCAGCACCACCAGCAGATAGCCGCCGATGATGATCAGGTGCAGTGGCCAGCCGCGGATGATGCGATACACACCGATCAGCACGGCCAGTCCCACCGAGAAGGCCACGGTCAGACGCAGGCCCAGCGCATAATCGGCCTGGGCCGTGGCCCCGGTGCCGATGCTGCCATTGGCGGCGGCCACCTCGGCCGCCTCGTCGGCCACCGCGATCAGGGCCGGCTCGGCCACCGTGGTCCCAAATCCGAGGGCAAAGGCAAAGACCAGCAGCCAGGTCAGGCTCCCCTTGCGGGCAAAGGACTGGGCCAGCGACTCGCCAATGGGGAACAGGCCCATTTCCAGCCCGTAAACGAAAAAGGTCAGTCCCAGCACCACCAGCAGGGTGCCGAACAGGAGATCGAACAGCTGCGGAATGGGCTGGCCCAGGACCAGCAGCTGAAAGAAGGCGATCACGCCGATGATCGGCAGCAGGTCGCGAAAACTCTCGCCAAGGGTGCGCAGGAAGGCGCGTAGCGGCCGGGCCAGGCTCATGCCGCGCGCCGGATCAGATCTCGATCATCTCGAAATCGTCCTTCCCGGCCCCGCATTCCGGGCAGACCCAGTTGACCGGGACATCCTCCCAGCGCGTGCCGGGCGGAATGCCCTCGTCAGGCAGCCCCTTCTCCTCATCGTAGATAAAGCCACAGATGACGCACATCCACTTGCGCATGGGCTCGGTGGGTTCCTGGAAACTGCTCATGACAGGGCATACCTCCTGGTGGACGGACGAACGGATCGGCTGCGATTCGGGTGTATCATGAAAGCCTGTCCGGCCAACAGGATACCCAAAGCCATGAGCAACGACCAGCAAGCCCCCCTGCCCGTGGTCATGAGCATTGCCGGCCTCGACCCGACCGGCGGCGCCGGCCTGCAGGCCGATATCGAGGCCATCATCAGCATGGGCTGCCATGC
>RFHG01000036.1 GCA_003696465.1 Gammaproteobacteria bacterium
CAGGATGGCATTTGACTTTCGCGGCATCAGGCATTACATTCGCGCGTCCGGATTTTCAGCCCCCGCGTGTCGGGGACACGAGAGAGTGCACCATGAAGAGAACATTCCAGCCGCACAACCTGCGCCGCAAGCGTACGCATGGCTTCCGTGCCCGCATGAAGACCGTGGGTGGCCGCAAGGTCCTCCGCTCCCGCCGTGCCAAGGGTCGCGTGCGTCTCAGCGCCTGATTGCGACATGGCAAAAAGCGGGCTGGGGTTTCCGCGCTCGGCCCGCCTCCTGAGGCCGGAAGCGTACCGCCGCGTGTTCAACGATGCGCGTCGGGTCACGAGTCCGGCCTTCACTGTTCTGGTCCACAGGCAAACGCCGCCGGCGGAACCCCGGCTGGGCCTGGCGATCTCGCGCAAGTGTGCGCGACGCGCGGTCGACCGTAATCGCATCAAGCGTATCGTGCGTGACAGTTTTCGCCGCCACCGCGGGCATTTGCCGCCGGTGGATCTGGTGGTCATGTGCCGACCCCAGGCGGCACGGGCCGAGCGCGCCGAGCTGCATCGCCAGCTGGAGCAGATCTGGCAGAGGCTGGCCGGATGAAGCGCGTCCTGATCCTGCTGGTGCGCGGCTATCAGCTGACGCTGAGTCCATTCCTGGGCCAGCACTGCCGATTTACCCCGACCTGTTCCTGCTATACCATCGACGCCCTGCGCTGCCACGGGGCGCTGAAGGGGAGCTGGCTGGGGCTGAAACGCCTGTTGCGCTGCCATCCGTGGGCCGAGGGCGGCTACGATCCGGTGCCCGACTGTTCGCATCAACACGCCAAACCTGAAGAAGAACATCATGGATAACCAGAGAAACATCCTGCTCGTCGCCCTGGTCCTCATCGGCTTTCTGATCTGGCAGCAGTGGCGGATCGACCATGCCCCGAAGCCGGAAGGGGCCGCGCCTGTGGCCGAGCAGGGCGGGGCGGCTGGACCCCAGGCCGCGGGCGGGCAGGCCGGCACGCAACAGGATGTGCCGCCGGCAGCGGCCGCCGCACCCGAGGCGAGCCCGCAATCCGCATCCGCCACCGCGGCCTCACGCATCATTCATGTGCGCACCGACGTGCTCGATCTGCGCATCGACACCCGCGGCGGCACGCTGGTCCG
>RFHG01000270.1 GCA_003696465.1 Gammaproteobacteria bacterium
ATAGGTGTAATGCCCGCCCACCATCAGGATCACGGCATGGACGAGGATGAGCCAGTATGCCAGCGGCGTGAGCGGAAACCGGCGGCGGGTTGCGGCCAGCACCCCCAGTCCGATCAGCGCGGGCAGTACTTCCAGCCACCATGTAACCCAGTCATGCGGCCGCCAGGCCGACCACGCCAGTACCGACAGGAACAGCGCAAGCCACAGCCAGCCCCAGGGGAAGGGCAGCCAGGCGGATTGATTCGACTTCATTTCGGTCCCTCCCTGTGTTGACTGTAGGGCATCTGGCGGCCGAATGGACCCCGCGCAGCCCCTTGGCTGTGCACAAGCCTGTGGGTGACCTGGGTCACACAAGCGGCCCGATGACCGGCAGGCCTATTCGTGACATCCTGCCACGGGGAGAGCGCTCACCGGCTTTTTCACAAGTAAAGCAACAAGTTGGGGATGCCCGCGCCCTCCGACAAGCCGGATCCGGCCGTACAGAGATACTGCCCATGCATGGCCGTTTGCGTGCCTGTGGACAGCCTTCGCCCAGAGGCAGCCATACCCGCTTGACCTGGAGTCAGCTCCAGGGTTTATGCTCCCCCCAATCCACCGATCACGGAGCCCGAAGATGAGCATTGAAGTTGAAGTATTCGCCTCGCCCGGCTGCAGCAAGTGCAGCCATGCGAAGGAGGTCCTGCGCCGGCTCGCCGAGGAGCTCGGCGCAGGGCAGGTACACTGGCGCGAGGTCAACATCCTCGAGGAGATGGATCATGCCGTGGCACTGGGCGTGATGTCCACACCGGCCATCGCCATCGACGGCGAACTGGTCTTCACCGGCCTGCCATCACGCGGCCGCCTCGAACAGGAGCTGCGCCGGCGCCTGGCACCGGGAGATACGGCATGATCACGCTGATGATGGCCCTGTCGGTGCTGCTTGGCCTGCTGGCCTTCTTCGAGCCCTGCACCATCGCCACCCACACCCTGTTCGCCGAGCGCGCCCATCGCCAGCCACGGCGCTTCTGCTGCAGTGCCCTGCTCACGGTCTGGCTGACCCGCAGTCTGTTGCTCATCGTGCTGCTGGTGACGGCCACCGTGCTGACGCGACCGCCGCAGTGGGGGCCCTGGCTGCCGTCGCTGATTCTTGCGCTGATGGCCGCGGTCTACATCATCTCGCGCCGCATCTATCTGCCGGTGCCGCATCTGGAGTTTTTTCGCCTATTGCCGGGCGGGCGGCAACTGCCGGACGCCGTACGCCTGGGCCTGACCCTGCCGGCCTGCACCCTGCCTCTGGTGATGGTGCTGCTGGGACTGGCCATCACGGCCGATGATCCTGCCCTCTCTGCCCTGGGCGGCCTGCTGTTCGCCACCCTGTTCACCCTGCCGATGGTGGCAGCCGCAACACGCGGCATCCATGAGGACGGCCGCCAGCTGCTCGCACGTTTCGCACTGGCCAGCCCGTGGCTGACGGCGGCACTGCTGCTGGGTACGGCCCTGTACCTGCTGCTGCCGGCCGTTCCCCTCGACACCGAGTCCCTGCGCACGGCCCTGCAGAAGGCCAGCCTGGCCGGGCTCGGCCTGGCCTTCCTCGCCGGATTCCTGTTCAGTTTCAATCCGGTTTCGTTTGCCTCCATCCCGGTGGTGCTGGCCTATGTCACCAAGGCCGGGGAGGAACGGCGCGCCCTGGCCATGGGCGGTGCATTCGTTGCCGGCATGCTGCTCACTCATGTCGTGCTCGGTCTCGCGGCCGCGCTGGGTGGCGAGTGGGTGCAGTCGGTCATGGGGCGGCAATGGGGGCTGGTACTCGGCCCCCTGCTCATCCTGCTGGGCCTGATGTGGCCCGGCTGGCTGCGCGTGCGACTGCCCTGGTTCGGCCTCCGTGGCAGGCGTGTGACCGGTCTGTGGGGCGCCTTTCTGCTCGGCATCCCGTTCTCGGTCGCGGTATGCCCGTTCTGCACCCCGGCCCTGCTGGTGGCGCTCACCGCCAGTGCCGCCATCGGCTCGCCAGCCTTCGGCATGGCCCTGCTGCTGGCCTTCGCCGCCGGGCGCAGCATCCCCATCCTGCTGGGTGCCTGGAGCATGGGCTGGCTGGAATCACTGAGCATGCTCTCCCGGCACCAGAAGGCGCTGGAGGCGGTGGCCGGCATCACCCTGATCCTGACCGGGCTCTATCTGCTCAACGAATACTTCTTCATCATCGGATACTGACACCATGAAGCATTTCCGTTACCTGTCGTACCTGCTCGTCCTGCTGCTGCTCGTGCCGGCTCCTGACACCCTGGCGGGCGAGGCCCCTGCTGCCGTACCCTTTGTCGTGCAGCTCACCCGGCCTGCCGGGAATTACGGCCACCGACGGGTCATGCTGCAGCTCGACAAGATTCTCGATACGGTGGGCGAGGAACGCGTGCATTTCGTTGTCGTGGCCTACGAGGAGGGTATCCATGCACTGCTCGCCGACAACGAGCAAACCGCCCAGCTGGTGATGAAGCTGGCCCGGCGCGGGGTAGAGTTCCGCGCCTGCCGCATCAGCATGCGGGCCTGGGGGCTGGAGGAGTCGGAGTTTCCGCTCGAGGTCGAGTTCGTCCCTGCGGGCGCGCCGGAGGTCATACGCCTGCAGCTCGAAGGCTACCGTTACTGGAGACCATGAGATGAGCGATCGCCGCTACCGCATCGGGGAGGTCAGTCAGCGCACCGGCCTCTCGGCCGACACCCTGCGCTACTACGAACGCATCGGCCTGTTGCCGGATGTGGCGCGCACGGCCTCGGGCATCCGCATGTACGGCGAGCGGGATCTCTCGCGCCTCAACTTCATCCGCCGCGCCCAGCGCATGAACTTCTCGCTCGAGGAAATCGGCGTGCTGCTGCGCCTGCGGGAAGACCCCCGCCATGCCCGTGACGAGGTGCGCGCCCTCGCCGAACGCAAGCTGGCCGAGGTGGAGGCCAGCCTGGAGGAACTTGCCCTGCTGCGCAACGAGCTGAGCCTGTTGCTCAATCTCTGCCGCCAGGGGGACGGCAGCTGCTGCCCCATCATCGAGGGGATCGAGGAAGGAACGGACTGAGGCCTTCAGCCAGCGTCCGCAAGCTCCAGCAGGGCATCCAGCAGGCGTTCGGAACGGCCGAGATAGTCGGCCAGGCGGATGCGTGCATCCGGGCGCAGGGCCCTTGCCCGCTCCACCTCGGCCGGTATGTCCTCGCTCACATGGCGGCCGGCACTCAGGAAATGGGGCACCACCACCACCTCGTCGGCGCCGGCATCAATCACCTGCACGATACCGTCCGGGATCGACGGCTCGGCAAGCTCCAGGAAGGCCGCCACCACCGGCCGGCCGCTGCGCTCGGCCATCTGCCTTGCCATGCTCCGGACCTCCTCGTTCGAGGCCTCGCGCCGGCTGCCATGTGCCACCAGTACCACTGCCTTCATCATTTCCCCCTTGAAGATGCGCCCGACAGGTCGCATGCTGGAGCATACCGCATACGAGAGAGAAGG
>RFHG01000037.1 GCA_003696465.1 Gammaproteobacteria bacterium
GCAGGAAGAAAGCTGCGGACGCAGGGTACCCGAGTTGAACAGGGTCGGGGTGCTGCTCATGAAGTCGAACGAGGACAGCAGGTCGTAGAACTCGATGGCGCGGGCCTCGCGGTCGATCTCGTTGATCGCCAGCCCCATGGCCACGCGCATGAAGAAGGCCTGCGGCAGCTCGAAGCGCTGGCCGTCGTGATGGATGAAGTAGCGGTCGTAGAGGGTCTGCAGGCCCAGATAGGTGAACTGGCGGTCGCGTTCGGGCTTGAGCGCGGCGGCCAGGCGGTCGAGGTCGTAGCGGGTCAGCTCGTTGTCGAGCAGTTCGAGCTCGGCGGCCTTGCGGATGTAGTTCTTGAAGTATTCGCCGTACTGCTCGGTCATCTCGGCCTGGGTGGCCTCGATGATGCCGCTGCCGAGGAACGACAGTGCCTCGCGGCGCAGGGTGTCCAGCAGCAGGCGGGCGGCGACATGGGTGTAGTTCACGTCGCGGTCGATCAGGGTGCGCGCGGCCATGATGACGGCGGGGCCGACATCCTTTTCGTTCATGCCGTCGAAGAAATTGCGTTTGGCCTCGCGCAGCACCAGTTCGGCGTCCACGTCCTCCAGCCCTTCGGTGGCCTCGCGGATGACGGCCTCGATGCGCTGTATGTCGAGCGGCTGGGTGGAGCCGTCCTCGAGCGTGACCTTTAGGCCCGTGTCCTCGGCAGCCGGAACGCCGCTGGCCTTGCGCTCGGCCTCTGCCGCGGCGCGCTCGCGGGCGCGCTCCTCGCGGTACAGCACATAGGCGCGGGCCACCTTGTGTTCGCCGGCGCGCATCAGCGCCAGCTCGACATGGTCCTGGATGTCCTCGATGTGCACCGTGCCGCCCTCGGGTACGCGACGGAACAGGCCCTCGATGACCTGCTCGGTGAGCCGCTCCACGGTCTCGTGGATACGGGAGGAGGCAGCAGCCGTGCTCCCCTCGACGGCGAGGAAGGCCTTGGTCATGGCCACCGAGATCTTGCTCGGGTCGAAGACCGTGACCTTGCCGTTGCGGCGGATCACCCGATAGGGCGTGCCGCTGGTGGAGGGGGCGCTTTCGGTGCTCTCGTCGAGTGCCGGTCGGGGGGCGGCATCGACCAGATTCTGTATGTCACTCTGCTGCATCTTGGACTCCTGACTGTTCTTCCTGGCGTGTCTCTGCCACATGGGGAATGTGACGGGGAAAAGTACCAAGGCACTATAGGATGTGGTTTGGGGTCCGTCAAGAGCACTAGATGTTGTGGTTTGCGGGTGTGCAGGCTGGGCGCAGCCTGTGGATAAGCTGGGCATGAACGCGCGCAGGCCGCGCCGGCACAGGGCCGCCGCGGCCTGCAGGGAGAAAGGCGCGTGTCAGGTGTGGTCGGAAGCGGCGGGCGCCATCCAGCGCAACCAGGCATAACCGGCGAGGCCGGCGATCAGCGAGGCGGCCAGGATACCCATCTTGGCGGCATTGATCTGGGCGGCATTGCCGTAGAAGGCCAGGTCGGCAATGAAGATGGACATGGTAAAGCCGATGCCGGCCAGCAGGGCCGCACCGGTGATGTGGCTCATGGACACGCCATCGGGCAGGCGGCCGATGCCGAGGCGCCGGGCCAGCCAGACGCTGCCGGCAATGCCCAGCAGCTTGCCACCCACCAGGCCCAGCACGATTCCGGGCGCCACGCTGCCCTCCAGTGCGGCGGCGATGTCGCGTGGCGACAGGGCAATGGCGGCATTGGCCAGGGCAAAGAGCGGGATGATGACGTAGGTGACCGGCAGGTGCAGGGCACTCTCCAGCCTTTGCAGCGGGGAGACGGCCAGGTTCACGGCCTGATCCATCTTCCAGATGATGGCGCTCTGCCTGGGATTGGTGACCAGCGGTGTGCCCGGTTCATCGTATTGACGGAACTTGTCCAGTAGTTCGGTCATGTGGGTCACGAAGCTGCCGGTGGAGAAGCGCGGCCGGGCCGGGATGGTCCAGGCCGCAAAGATGCCGGCTACGGTGGCATGCACGCCGGAGCCCTCGAAGGCCATCCACAGCAGCGTGGCCAGGACGAAGTAGGGCAGCGGGCGGCGTACGCCCAGGCGGTTCAGGACCACCAGGCCGGCGATGACGAGCAGGGCGGCACCGAGGTAGTGGAAATTCAGGTCGTCGGTGTAGAACAGGGCGATCACGGTGACCGCGCCCAGGTCATCGACGATGGCCAGCGCCACCAGGAAGGTGAGCAGGGACTTGGGCACCCTGGAGCCCAGCAGGGCCATGACGCCCACGGCAAAGGCGATGTCGGTGGCCATGGGGATGCCCCAGCCGCGGGCGCCCTCGGTGCCGGAATTGAGCGCCGCATAAATGAGGGCCGGCACCAGCATGCCGCCAATGGCGGCGACGATGGGGAGCAGTGCCTGCTGGACGCGCGACAGCTCGCCCACCAGCACCTCGCGCTTGATCTCGAGGCCGACGACGAAGAAGAACAGGGTCATCAGACCGTCGTTGATCCAGTGATGCACGCTGTGTTCGATCTTCCAGCTGCCGGCGGTGATGGCCACCTTGGCATGCATCAGATGGGCATAGGCATCGGCCAGCGGGGAGTTGCCGATGATCAGGGCAATCACGGCGCAGGAGATGAGCAGGATACCGGTGGTGGTCTGGCGATGAATGAACTCCTCGAACGGCGTCAGGATACGGTCGAAGGCGCGTTCCCAGGGGGCCAAATACTCTTTCCGCTTCATGGATGCTCCTCGTGTTGCAGGTGGCACGATGCCCGGTCAGGATGAACTTTAGTGCATGGTGTGGTCGCTTGTCTTGTGTTTTGCTTGCCTTGCCACTACAAAGGCGTGAGCAACCACCCATCCTTCGGAGGAAACCGATGAACCTTCTGGGCCAGACTGCCCCCGATTTCGAACTGCCCGATGCCGACATGGAGCCGGTCAGCCTGTCGCAGTTTCGCGGCAAGAAAAACATCGTGCTCTATTTCTATCCCAAGGACGACACGCCGGGCTGTACCATCGAGGCGCAGGAGTTTTCCGATCTGCTCGATGAATTCGAGAAGCTCGATACCGTGGTGCTGGGCGTGAGCCCCGACAACTGCATGAGCCATGGCGAGTTTCGCGACAAGTACGGCCTGAGTGTACGCCTGCTGGCTGATCCCGAGGCGCGCGTGTGCGAGGAATACGGCGTGATGAAGGAGGTGGAGCGCGACGGCGAGCGACGCCGCAAGCTGGAACGCTCGACCTTCATCATCGACAGGGACGGCATCGTGCAGATGGCACTGCACGATGTGGGCCCCAGGGGGCATGCGCGCGAGGTGCTGGAGCTCGTGCGCGAATTGTGAGGCGCGCGGCTCTGGCCGCGCCCGCTTCAGGCGTTGAATTTGCGAATGAGCTGCGCAATCCGCTCCGCAAGGCGATTCAGGGTCTCGCTCGACTGACGCGCACGGGCCGCGTTCTCGCGGTTGATCTCGGTGCCCTCGGCGAGATTGATGATATTGCGGTTGATCTCCTCGGCCACCGCCCCCTGTTCCTCGGCAGCACTGGCGATCTGCAGGTTCATGTCGCTGATGGTGGCGATGGCCTGCTGGATGCGCTGCAGTGACTGGGTCACGGCCTCGGCGTGCTGTACGCTCTCGCTGGCCTTGGTCTGACCCAGCTCCATGGCGGATACGGCATCCTGGATGCGAGCCAGCAGGCGGTTGACCACCTCCTCGATCTCGGCGGTGGATTCCTGGCTGCGCTGGGCCAGGGTGCGCACCTCGTCGGCCACCACGGCAAAGCCCCGACCCTGCTCGCCGGCGCGGGCGGCCTCGATGGCGGCATTCAGTGCCAGCAGGTTGGTCTGCTCGGCAATGCCTCGGATGACGTTCAGCATGGAGACGATGTTTTCGCTCTCGCTGCTCAGCTGGGCCAGATGGTCGGCCGTGTTGTGCACCTCGTTGGCCAGCGCATTGATGCTGCTCTTGTTCTCGCTGACGATGCCCTGGCTGCCCTGGGCTTCCTCGTTGGCGAGCTGGGCGGCATTGGCCGCCTCGCTGGCGTTGCGCGCCACCTCCTGCACCGTGGCGCTCATCTCGTTCATGGCCGTGGCGACCTGGCTCATTTCGTCGTGTTGGCGCTCTACTGCACTATCCAGCGCGGTAACTACCTCGTGTGTTTCCTGCGCCGCACGATCCAGTTCCGTACCCGTATTCCGCAGTTCCTGGATGGTTTGGCTGAGCGTCTTGACTACGGTGTTGTAGCTTTTGGCCACCTCGGCCAGTTCGTCCTTGCCCGATACCGGTGCCTGGCGGGTCAGGTCGTTATCCCTGATGGCACTTTGCATGGTGACGCTCAGCCTGTGAATGCCCTTGTCGATACCCAGGGCGATCCAGGCGATGAGTCCCAGGGCAATCACGCCGAGTACCGCGAATTCGATCAGCGTGTTGCGTCGCATCACATGGATGTGCTCGACGAAATTGGCTTCGCCCGACTTGGCGACAGCCCCGCTGGTGAGTTCGTGGTAGGTGGAAGCCAGGTCTCCAAGCCCCGTATAGGTGGAACCGGTCAAGAGGGCCATGGCCAGCAGCGTGACAATGGCCAGCAGGACGAGCTTGAGTCGGATGGTCATGGTGAGGTTTCCTGATTGCGGAGGTTTTGGCCTTTTCTGTTCTTCGTTTCGGCAGATGACCGGAAAACTTTAGGACAGCGCCCGGTACGACGCAAACCCGGTGCAATCAGCGGTCAGCCTGTGGCTGCCTGCCGGGCAGACCAAGATGCCGGCGCAGGGCCTCGTGCAGCGCTGGGCTGCGGCTGGCCAGGGCAGTGCAGGGGTTCGCAGCCCGGGCGGGCAGTGGCTGGCCGTCGAACTGTGTGGCCCGGCCCCCCGATTCGTTCAGTACCAGCCAGCCGGCGGCGTAGTCCCACAGGTTTTGCCGGGCATGAAAATAGACATGTCCACGACCCAGCGCGGTCCAGCACCACTCCAGGGCCAGGGCGCCGAAGTTGCGCAGCGAACCATACGGCGGCTCCGGGTCGAGCAGGCGCCGGCGCAGCTCCGGGGCCAGCCGGTCGGGGTTGCACAGCAGCAGGGCCTTGTTCAGGGACGGGGTCTCCCGGGCCGGCTGCAGCGGTCCGCCGTTGAGGCGGGCGCCGGCACCGGCGGCTGCGGCAAAGCACTCGTCCCGCACCGGGTCGTAGACCACCCCCAGCACGATGCGGTCCCCTTCCACCAGCGCCACCGAGGTGCAGAAGAAGGGGATGCCGTTGGCATAGTTGTTGGTGCCGTCGAGCGGGTCGATGACCCAGAAGCGATTGCCGGGCTGGTCGAGCAGGGCGGCTCTCTCGGCCTCCGGCATCTCCTCGCTGAGCAGGCCGATGCCGGGCCAGCGGGTGGCCAGGGCATCGCGCAGGGCCTGGTCGCAGGCCAGGTCGGCCTCGGTGATGGCGCTGCCGTCGGCCTTCCATTCGCAGCGCACGCTGCAGAACCGCGGCAGCAGGGTTTCGCGGGCGGTGGTACGGACCAGATCGGCCAGGCTGTCGATGTCGGGTGCGGTCAAGGGGCGTCCTCCGGCGCGCGATTATGGCATGATTTACCGCATGCGGCATCGGGGATTGGCGACAGTTACCGAGCGATCGTGTATAGTAGAGGAAATTGGTCGGGAATTACCCGGCGCCTGTTCAAGCAATCCGGAGCAATACCATGTCTATGGAAAACCTGAACGACGAGGAACGCATTGCCGTCACCCGCACGGCCATGGCCATCGTCGACAGCTGGAAACTCACCGGCGAGCAGATCCTGTTCGTGCTCGGCCTGCCGGAGGGGACGCGTACCCGCCAACTGGCCAAGTTCCGCGACAACACGCCCTTCCCGGACGACCCCGAGGTGATGGCGCGGGCCAATCACATCCTGCACATCGCCGAGGCGCTGGTCACTGCATTCCCCAAGAACCCGCCCATGCGCCACCTGTGGATGCAGAAGCCGAATCGCCGTTTCCGCCGCAAGACCCCGATCCAGGTCATCCTCGAGCGCGGCCGCGAAGGCCTTTCCCAGGTACGGGCGGAGCTCGACTGCACCTACATGTGGGACCAGTCCGGCTCGGTACGGGGCGACAGCCAGGCCGCCGGCGGCCGCTGAAGCTCAGTCCCGCGCGCGTGGTGTGCGGCTGACCAGGATCCGGTCGCCCTCGATACGCACGGCGTAGGTTGCCAGCGGCTCGGTCGCCGGCGGCTCCTGCGGTTCCCCCGTGCGCACGTCGAAGCGGCTGCCGTGCAGGGTGCAGGAGATCAGTGCGCCCTTGAGGCAACCCAGATAGAGCGAGCTGTCCTCGTGCGTGCAGGTGTCGTCGCAGGCGTAGATCTCGCCCTCGACCCGTGCCAGCAGTACCGGGCGCTCGTCAACACGGACACGCAGGGTGCCCCCTTCGGGCAACTGGCCGGTCCGTGCAACGGCCACAAAATCTTCCGACATGTCGGGTATTCCTTGCATTGAGTGTGCAGGGCACCATTATATCGACCGTGACCGGCAAAAAGACCGCACGGAACACAGGAGCATGAGCATGAGCGAGAACAACATCGGCGTCGGCAGCGCAGTCATCGACGCCATCGACGCCAAACAGTCCCGCGAAGAAGTGGCACGGATTCTGGAAAAGCGCCTGGCGGCACTGGCCGCCCTGCCGGAGGATGTGCCCGCGGCAGAGAAGGCCAAGCTGCTGCTCGACATCGCCGAGGGCGAACTCGAGCTGACCCAGAACGAGGCGGCGTGGGAGCACGCCCGCGAGGCCTTCGACCTGGCCATCGACAACGAGGCCTGGCAGCTGGCGGCGGAGGCGGCCGATCTGCTGTACCGTACCGAGCAGCCTTCCAGCATCATCGCCCTGGCCAACGGCATCTGGCTGGCAGTGGCCTTCCCGGTCGATCCGGAGGTGAGCTATACCCTGCTCAGCCACTTCGTGGACGAGACCCCGCCCGATTCGGACGGTGCCGCGG
Source organism: Gammaproteobacteria bacterium (assembly GCA_003696465.1). Taxonomy (GTDB): domain Bacteria; phylum Pseudomonadota; class Gammaproteobacteria; order J044; family J044; genus J044. The sequence goes on from RFHG01000037.1 coordinate 6,946, forward strand.
TGGCGGCCATGCTGGCCCACTATCTGGCCGAGCTGCGTGCCCCCGAGGACCAGTACGAGAACATCACCTTCCTCACCAACAACCTGGTGGGGCAGGTGGCCCAGCGGCATGGCAAGGTCAAGAGCCAGCCCGAGCTGGAGCTGTGGATCGAGCGCCTGCAGCTGGGCGACGAGCAGTTGCTGCTCAAGCGCATGGCCAAGATCCTCGACGTGATCTCCGAAGGGCAGTGGTGGTACGATCGCGACGCGCTGCGCGCAAAACTGCCTCAATAGCCCACGGAGCACGGTCATGAGCGAAAGGCCCTGGCTGGTCTCGATCGTCGAGCTGGGCGGCTATCCCGATTTCAGCGGCCTCTATCGCGAGGCCGGTTTCGAGGTGGCCCAGGAACGCAACTTCCGCAAGGCCATCGGCCTGGTGAAGAAGAAGCGCCCGCGGGTGGTGGTGGCCGAATTCAACTACCAGACCGATTTCCGTGACCGCACAAGCAACCTGGAGACGCTGATGGCCGTCGTTCAGCGCATGCCCGATACACGCGTCATCGTGTTTCTGGAAAAGGAGCAGGAGGGTCCCTTCGAGCGGGTTCGCTCCCGCTTTCCCATCCATGCCGCGCTGCATTTCCCCATCGACGAGACCGAGCTGCGCAAGGCGCTGGAGTCGGCCGTCGAGGAAACCGCATGAGCCGGCTGCCCTTCAATGCCCGGCCCGGGGCGCATGAGCGTCATCTGCGGCGCGCGCTCGACAACCCCCTGTTTCCGCCGCAGAGGCGCAAGGCCACGCCACAGGACGTGCTGCGCGAGCAGCGTCGCGACTACGAGGAACTGATGGGCTTCGTGCAGCGCTTCGAGGATCTGGTGCGCGAGGCCGCCGAGCTGCCGGCCAATGCCGAGGCCGATGTGGTGCTCGAGCTCAAGGAACGGCTGGATCGGGCCTATGAAGAGGCCAGCGGGCTGGGGGGTGACATTGCCCATATCCGCGAGGCCCTGATAAAGCTTATCGGCGTGACCATGGCTGCCGTGCGCCGCGCCGCCGGCGACGACGACCCCACGGCGCTGGAAAAGCTCGACATGGAAGACCAGGCGCGCGCACTGCATTTCCGTCTGCTCGAACATCCCCTGATTGCCGATCTGCTGCGGCCGGACGACCTCATCCCGCCCGAGGATCTGGTACCAACCCTGCTCAGCGAATCCGAAGATGCCGTGGCTGCGGCCATTGCCATTCTCGAGCCCGAGCAGCTTGCCCTCATCGTGCGCGATGCACAGGAACTGCTGGCGCGGGTGGAAAAACGTGGCGAGGCGGTACCCGAGGCGGCCCGTGCACGCCTCGAACAGATGCGTGCTGCCCTGCCGGATACAGGGGCTGAGCCCCACGATTCCGACTGAATACCCTGTCCATCTCTTTACGGAGGAGTCATGCAAGGGAATTGCTGCCCGGAACGGGTGCTCATTGCGAGGCCAGACTGCTTTCAAAGCAGCTCCCTGCGTTGTCCAAGTCTCCTGAAAGCTTTTTTGCCGAGGCGAGTCCTTCCGTTCATTCTTGTGGTCTCATGCGGCCTGGTTCATGCAGGGGAATCCAAGATACCGGAGCAGCCCGCATGGGAACGCTACCGCCAGATCCAGGCCCTGCTGGCCGGGCCGGTGCTGGAGCCGACACAACTCAGAGGCGTTTTCAGCCCGACCCTCTTGCAGGCACAGGGCGAGGCAGCCGATGATCCATCTGCCCTGCGCGATCTGGGTTATGCCGCCCGCGTGCTGCGCGTGGTCGTATCGCACCATGAAAGACCGGTGAAGGACGGGCGTTGCCTGCTGGTGAACGGCTATACCGATGCCGATCGCCCGGTGACGGTGGCAGTACGGTTCGAAGGCCACGCGCCCCTGCTGTGGTCGGAGTCCTTTGTCAGTCTGGAGCCGATGTCGGGCAGCCGGCCGGATGATGCCCTGTGTCCCGAGGCGCTGAAGGCCCGGGTCATGGCCGAAGATCCCGATGTGGCCGAGGCCATGCGCCAGCTCGAGGGGAAATAGCCTCGCAGGGCTTGAAAAGAGGCCGCCCCATGCCCAGCATGGGGGGCATGCAACGGATACTCGTCATTCTCGGGCTGGTGGTGCTTCTGGCGGGCCTGTTCTGGCCCTGGCTGTCGAAGCTGCCCTTCGGGCGGCTGCCGGGCGATATCGTCATCGAGCGCCCGGGCTTTACCTTTTTCTTTCCAATTACCACCAGCATTCTCTTCAGTCTGGTGCTGACCCTGATCTTCTGGCTGTTTCGCAAGTAGGGGTTCCGGTACACTTGCAGACATGATGCGTCGTCTGCTTTTCATCAGCCTGCTGGGCTGGCTGGGCATGGCCAAGGCCCAGCAGCACTGGGTCGTGGACAGCGAGGACTGGGACCGCCCGCGCAGTGCGGAGCATGTGCTGTCGCTTGCGCCGGTTCGCCAGGCGGTGCACGGCCTGTTGCTGCTGCCGGACAGCCGCCTCGAGATCCGTTATCCCGGCGGCGAGGCAGGCAGCCTGCAGGCGGCCGAACTGCGCGACTGGCTGATTAGCCTGGGTATCGATGCAGACCGCCTGGAAACGGTGCCGGCACCGTTGCCGGGCGGGCAACTCGAATTGCAACTGTTTTCCGCGGAGGGTTCATGAACAGGGTAGCCGCCATTCAGATGGCCTCGGGGCCCAAGGTGCCCGTCAATCTCGAAGAGGCCGAGCGCCTCATCAATCAGGCGGTGCAGGGTGGTGCCGAGCTGGTCGTGCTGCCGGAGAACTTTGCCCTCATGGGCATGACCGAGCAGGACAAGGTCGAGGTGGCCGAGGAAGACGGCAGCGGTCCAATGCAGGACTTCCTGGCGCGCATGGCGTCCACGCATGGCATCTGGCTGGTGGGCGGTACCGTGCCCATCCGCAGCCCGGAGCCGGGCAAGGTCTATGGGGCCTGCCTGCTGTACAACGACCAGGGCGAGCGGGTGGCCCGCTACGACAAGATTCACCTGTTCGACGTGCATCTGGAGGACACCGGCGAGAGCTATAACGAGTCCGAGACCATCCTCAACGGCGACCGCATCGTGGTGGCCGAGACGCCCTTCGGTCGCCTTGGCCTGGCCGTGTGCTACGACCTGCGTTTTCCCGAGCTGTTTCGCGGCATGCTCGAGCAGGGCGTGGAGCTGGTGGCCCTGCCTTCGGCCTTTACCGCGCTCACCGGCAAGGCGCACTGGGAATGCCTGATCCGGGCCCGGGCCATCGAAAACCTGATCTACATGATTGCGCCCGGCCAGGGCGGCTATCACGTCAACGGCCGGGAGACCCATGGTCACAGCATGGTGGTCGACCCGTGGGGCAACATCCTCAATCAGCTCAAGAGCGGCTCCGGCGTGGTGCCGGCCGAGATCGATCTCGAGCGCCTGCGGCACATCCGCAAGAACTTCCCGGCGCTGGAACATCGTCGCCTCGACTGCCGCATCATCCGGGGAGCGAATCATGAGTGATGCCCTTTCCATTGCCCGGGCCCATCTGCTGGATCCGGCCGGGCTGGACGCCGCGCAACTGGAGCGGGTGCTGGGGGCGCTGGCCAGCCGGGGCGTGGACTATGGCGATCTGTATTTCCAGCTCAGCCGGTCCGAGTCCTGGGCGCTGGAGGACGGCATCGTCAAGAACGGTGCCTATCACATCGAGCAGGGTGTGGGCGTGCGCGCCATCAGTGGCGAGAAGACCGGCTTTGCCTATTCCGATGAACTGGTGCTGCCGGCACTGGAGGAGGCCTCGCGCGCGGCACGTGCCATCGCCCGAGGGCAGGGCAGCACCCGCCCCGTGGCAGTCCATTCACCGGATGGCCTGGCGCAGCGCTACCGCCCGCTGGATCCGCTGCAGACCCTGGACGAGGCCACGCGCATCGAGCTGTTGCAGAGGGCCGACGCCGAGGCACGCCGGCTCGACAGCCGCGTCAGTCAGGTCACGGTGAGCCTCGCCGCCGTGCACGACATGATCCTGGTGGCGGCGACGGACGGCACCCTGGCGGCCGACGTGCGTCCCCTGGTGCGGATGAATGTGAACGTCATCATGGAGCAGGGAGGACGCCGCGAGCAGGGTTCGGCCGGGGGTGGCGGACGGGTCGGTTACGACTGGTTCCTGGAAGGCGACCGCTGGCAGGAATTCGTGGCCGAGGCGGTGCGCACGGCCTCGGTGAACATGGAGGCGGTCGAGGCCCCGGCCGGCACCATGGATGTGGTACTGGGCCCCGGCTGGCCCGGGGTGCTGCTGCACGAGGCCATCGGCCATGGTCTGGAGGGTGACTTCAACCGCAAGGGGACCTCGGCCTTTGCCGGGCGTCTGGGCGAGCGGGTGGCCGCGCCCGGCGTCACGGTGGTCGACGACGGCACCCTGCCCGATCGCCGTGGCTCGCTGAGCATCGACGACGAGGGCACGCCGACCCAGTGCACCACTCTCATCGAGGACGGCATCCTGGTCGGCTACATGCAGGACAAGCTCAATGCCCGCCTGATGGGCATGCAGCCCACCGGCAACGCCCGGCGGGAGTCGTATGCCCATCTCACCATCCCGCGCATGACCAACACCTACATGCTGGCCGGAGACCACGATCCGCAGGAGATCATTGCCTCTGTCGAGAATGGGCTCTATGCGGTCAACTTCGGCGGCGGACAGGTGGACATCACCTCGGGCAAGTTCGTGTTCTCGGCCTCCGAGGCCTACCTCATCGAGAACGGTCGGGTCACGCGTCCGGTCAAGGGCGCCACGCTGATTGGCAATGGTCCGGATGTGCTGACCCGGGTGAAGATGATCGGCAACGACCTCGAGCTCGATGCCGGCGTCGGCGTCTGCGGCAAGGACGGCCAGAGTGTCCCGGTGGGGGTCGGCCAGCCGACCCTGCGTGTCGACGGGCTGAC
>RFHG01000038.1 GCA_003696465.1 Gammaproteobacteria bacterium
CATCTGATCTGGAAATACGCCCGGGCGCCTCCCAGGTTCGTGGGATGCTCACAGCACCTCGCGCAGGAACCGCCCGGTGTGGCTCTCGGGGTGGGCGGCTGGCTCGATCTGCTGGTATTCCGGCGGGTGACTGCGTTTTTCGTTATCCTGCCCGGGGAGCGGAAGGGCGGGTGAGGCATTACATCGTGCAATCATCCCAAACACCTTCAGGACCATGGCAGGTGCACATTCCAGGCTGGATAGATCGGCCTTCTCCGTAACGTCTTTTGCCGAGGCTGAAGAACAAGACCGCGCCTACTGGTTGTCCTTGACCCCCCGGGAACGCCTCGCCGCGCTCGAAGAGATGCGCCAGCTCAACTATGCCTACGATCCAGCTTCCGACCGAATTCAGCGAACTGTTGAGGTTGTTTCGCGCTCATGAGGTGAAGTACCTCATCGTCGGCGGCTATGCGGTGGCCTATCACGGCTACCCTCGAACCACGGGTGACATTCACAGCACCTCGCGGAGGAAGCGGCCGGTGTGGCGCTCGGGGTGGGCGGCCAGGTCCTCGGGGGTGCCCTCGGCCACGACAAAGCATCAGGTCGTCCGGGGCAACCGGACGAAGCCGGCCTGCTCGAAATGCTGATCGAAGGCCAGCGCCTCCGGGATTCCGTACCCCTCCATCACCACGAATGAGATGCAGTCCGTCAGCGAATAGCGCTTGTCGTGGTGGTCTTGAAAATAGCGCCAGCCGGCATAAAACAGTACGGCATCGACGTGGATCAACTGGACACGCTGGCTGCTCAGCAGGCGCGTACCTACCTCGACGGCCTTGGCATGATGGCCACGGCGGTTGAAAAAGGTCACGACCTCGTCGAACACGTACGAGGTCGTGATGAGGTGAAAGTCATCGTCTCGAAGGGTTTGCCAGTGACGTTGTGCCGCGTGATGGTGCTGGTCATCCGACAGTTCCAACGCGAGAAGATACCCCGTATCCAGAAACAGTCGCTTCATCCGGCATCGTCGTATAGATAGCGGTCGTGCGCCGCAGACGCGTCAGGGAGGCCGGAGGAGACGGGTTGACTGCCCAGGTCCAGGATGGGATCATCGGCAGGCAGCGGGATCACCACCACGATGCCGTTCTCTTTGCGAATCTCGACTTCGGCCGCACCGCCGAGGAGATGACGTGGGATCACGACGCCGTCGTCGTTGACGCGGACTTTCATGGGATCGGGAGGCTGGATTACATCTGATCTGAAAATACGCCCGGGCGCCTCCCGGGTTCGTGGGATGCTCACAGCACCTCGCGGAGGAAGCGGCCGGTGTGGCTCTCGGGGTGGGCGGCCAGGTCCTCGGGGGTGCCCTCGGCCACGACGAAGCCGCCGCGCCGCCCGCCTTCCGGCCCCAGGTCGATCACCCAGTCGGCGCTCTTGATCACGTCCAGGTTGTGC
>RFHG01000271.1 GCA_003696465.1 Gammaproteobacteria bacterium
GAGGCGCTCGAGCCAGAGTTCGAGGCGCAGTTTGTCGGTCCCCTTGCGGTAGAGATAGAAGGAGATCGCCGGGATGAAGGTGATCGACAGGAAGTAGGAGACCAGCAGGGCGATGATCAGGGTCGAGATCAGCGGCCGGAAAATCTGCTGCGGGAAGTCCCCGGCGAACAGGAACGGGAACATGATGGCGATGGTCGCCACGGTGCCGGCAAAGACCGGCCCGATCACCTCTTTGGTGCCGTTGACGATGGCGGACTGCAGGTCCTCCTTGAGTTCGGCCAGGTGGCGTTCGATATTTTCCAGCACCACGACGGCGTCGTCGACCAGCATCCCCAGGGCGAGGATGATGGCGGTGTAGATGATCAGGTTCAGTTCACCGCCGAACATCCAGATGATGGCGATGGTGCCGAAAAAGACCATCGGAATCGAGGCCAGCGCCGCGGTGACCGCGCGCAGGTTGCCGAGGAACAGCAGGATCACCAGCAGGGTGAAGATGATGGCGTCGCGCAACGCTTCGAGCATGTTGGTGTTGGCGGTCTTGATCAGGGTGCGCTGGGTGTCGGCCAGTTCGAAGCGGATATTGGGATAGCGGGTTTTGAGTTTTTCGATCTCAAGTCGACCGGCGGTGCTGGTCGACAGGACTGACCCGCCGGGAGCGCGCTGAATGGCGATGGCGATCGCCTGCCGGCCGTTGCCGAGGTAGCCGGAGAAGCGCCGCTGATGCTGCCAGCTGACAGTGGCGATATCGCCCAACGTGACGTTGGGCGCCACCGGCAGGTGTTGCAATTCTTCGACCCGGTCACGTTCACCGTAGAAGGTGACGGTGAAGAATGAATCATCTCCCTTCGAAAAACCGAGCGGCAGGTCGCGGTCGAGGGCGCGGATGGTGCCGGCGATCTTGTCCAGGGAAATGCCGTGGGCCTTGGCCGCGAAAGGATCAATATTGATATTGATGGCGCTTTCGAAGCCGCCGAAGACTTCGACATTGCCGACCTCGGGATTGCGCAGCAGGGCCGGTTTGATGTCGCTGACCACCAGCTTGCGGATGGTGTCAATATCGATGTTGTCGTTGGCTGGTGACAGGGCGAAGACGTCGACCGGCAGCACAAAGGAGCCGGCGGTGTAGATCGATGGATTGACCCCATCCGGAAGTTTGCCGCGCACCTTGTTGATGGCGTTGTTGACGTCAACCGCCGCCGCATCGAGGCCTTTTTTGTACTCGAACTCGGCGGTGACGATCGACATGCCGGCGATGTTGGTCGAACTGACCTTCCGGATCAATGCAAGGGTCGAGACCTCCTGTTCCACCGGCTTGGAGACGGTGGCGGCGACCACGTCGGGCGTGGCGCCGGGGACCTGGCTCATGATGATAACGGTCGGCCGGTCACTGTCAGGAAACAGGTTCTTCGGCATTACGATCAGGCCGTAGACCCCGAGGACAAAGAACCCGGCGATCAGGCTGTAGAGCAGGTAGGGGCGTTTATGGAAAAACTCGAACATGATCTTGCTCCCGGGTCAGACGTTGCTGTGGCTGAGAATTTTTACCGGAGCGCCGGTCGTGGCGCGCAGCAGGATATCCGGCTTGGCCAGCAGCAGGGTCTTGCCGCCAAGTGACTCCTGGACCATCACCCCTTCGCTGCCGCGCCGGGTCACCGTTACCGGGGTCTTGTGGACCTTGCCGTCTTCGTAGACCAGTACGTTGGTGACCCCTTGGGTGGTGAGCAGCACGTCGGTGGGC
>RFHG01000272.1 GCA_003696465.1 Gammaproteobacteria bacterium
CGCGAACGGGGAAACCGGGTCCATGACCAGTTCATAGCCCGTGCGCCCGTGGTAGGGCACCGACTCCATCGCCCGGTTGAAGGACGGGAACACATACATTCGGTTGATGCCCGCGATGTTCGGCGACGGCGTGCCGTTGTACGAAACCGTCAGGTTCAGCGCCGGCGGCGTGGTCGCGAAGCTCACGTCCACGACATTGTCCACGCGGTTGAACAGGCCGAGGATGTCCGAGGTTGTCAGCGTCACCTGTCCGGCATCGAAGGCGTCGGTCGTCGAGACATTCGTACCGTCCGTGAACCACTTGCGGAAGATGAGCTGCCCCGTCACCGAAGCGCCCTGCGGCTTATCCAGCGCAAAGACGGTCGTATGATTGCCGCCGCCGGCCGCAGGCTTGGCAACAGCCACCTTGCCGCCGTCATAATGGAACTCCGCCACGGTGCTGTTGCCGTTGATGGTTCCGGTCGTATAGAGCGATGAAGCAGCGCCATAGTCGGTCACGCTGATGGGAACCTCGACATGGGCCTGATCGGTCTGCGCGATGGCATAGCCGCCGGTGATCACCGGCCCGGCCGCATCGCCGAAGACGAACACATCATGCGGACCGGCGGCCAGGCCCGAGAACGTCACATAGCCGCAGGCGTCGGTCACAGCCGACGGGCCGCCATCGTCGATCATCACATAAACGCCCGGCACCGGATTCTGGCTCAGGCCATCATAGCTCTTGTAGAGAACGGCCACCTGCATCGTGCCGGTCTGCACGCCGGTCAGCCTGGCCGGCGGATTCGTGCATGCGACCTGCTGCGTGCCGCTACCACCCGCGCCTGCGGTCGCAACGGTCGCGCCGCCACCGCCACCGCCACACGCGGCCAGAATCGTGCCCGCGACCAGCATCATGCCGGCCAGCATGCCGCCCCTCATCGTTGTTTTCCCGTTCTCATGGAACTGTTGCGGATTCATGCAATGCCTCCTGAAAAAATTTGAGGCATTTTACCGGGCGGAAGGTATCCGCCCCAGCTTCCCAAGCTTGGGAAAGATTGTCCAACA
>RFHG01000273.1 GCA_003696465.1 Gammaproteobacteria bacterium
ACCCGGAAACGATCGTTGAACACGCCCGTGTGCCAGTTCCTGTGGTCCGGCGTCAGCTCCAGCGGGAAGTCGGCCGCCTTCGGGCTGTATCCATGCACCCTGGCAAAGACGCTGGCAAAGAGGTAGCGCCCAAGGTCCGAGCGCATGTGGCCCCGCGTCTCATGCTGGGCGATTGCCTGCAATTCCCGCCTCTCGATCCAGGCCAGCAACTCGTCGTTTGCCTGACCATGGCCTTCCGGGAGTTCGGTCGCAATTCGGCAGCGCGGTGCCGAACGCCTCATCCGCTTCGCAAGGCTATCAAATTCCCTCCGTAACGCGGCCGGTCCCCGATCCCTGAAAAGGGCGGCGAGGTCACGTGCCGCATCCACGACAACATCGCGCCAAAGCTCTGCGTCGTCGCCACCGCGACTGATGCCGCTCCGAAGAACGGGCATGTTTCCGATCGCATCCTGAACGGTGCGCGATCGCCCGGGGACCTGAATTCGGGCACTACCGGCCCTCCCAGCCAGGTCAGATCGGATACCGATGATGATCACCCTGTGCCGTCGCTGTGGAACGCCGAATTCTTCGGCGCGAACAATGAAATCGGACGCCCGCGTCGCTTCCTTCAGGCGGGCTTGCCCCTCTTCAACGCGGATTGCGCGAAGTTCATAAAGATGGCCGCTTCCGGTACCCAACGAGGATAGATCCTCCATCAGCATCTCGAAGACCAGCCGACTCTCGACAGTGGAGGAAAGCATTCCCTTCACGTTTTCCATGACGAAGGCAGCCGGCCGGAGCCTGTCGAGAACACGAATGTACTCGCGGAAGAGGTAGTGCCGCTCATCTTTCTCCGGCACATAGCCGGCCTTTCCCCTGGACCGCGCGCGGCCCACGAGGGAATAGGCCTGACATGGAGGGCCACCGATCAGGATCGTGTCGTCGAATTTGCGCCTCAGCTTCCCAATCGCATCGTCGATTGCACTTGCCGCAGCATTCGTGCCCAGTTCCAACGCGCGAGCCTCTTCCGTTGCGATGTTCCACGCTTGGCGATCAATCTCCGACCAATCCGGCTCGGGCGTCATGCCGGCATGGAAATCG
>RFHG01000274.1 GCA_003696465.1 Gammaproteobacteria bacterium
AAATTCAATGAGTCCCCATTTCGGCGTCTGAGCCAACGGATGATGCGTCCAGCAACAGCGATTCCAGCCACAGGGCGAGGGTGTCGTGCCGCCACAGAGGTGCTTGGTCGGCCCCTCTGTTCAAGCCCGGATGGAAGCCCTGTACTTCGAGCCGTCGCACCAGCTGCCGGTTGCGGCTGAACACGTGCAGCGGCGTGGCCTGGGCATCCACGATGTCGTAGGTGTGGTCGATGCCCGGCGGTTGGTGGTCGCCTACCACGATGAGCAGGTCTTCTTCATCGAGGTGCCTTTCGGCAAATGCCGACAGCATGTCCAGCTGATACTCCACCGCGAGCCGGTAGCGGCGCATCATCCCCTTGGGCAGGGCCCACCACGTGCCATACGGGCTGTGCCTGATGGTGTCGAGCAGGTGCCAATCGTCGGGCAATGGCGGGGGCAGGTACCAGGGAGCATGCGAGTTGGTGGTGATGAAAAACAGGAAATCGGGTCGCGGGTCGGTTTGCGCCACCTGTTCGTAGTAGTACTCGATGCTGTACTGGTCGGGGATGCCGCCAAAGGGATTGTAGGGGTATCCCTCGTACGGAATGTCGGCCCACCGCAGCCAGGTCTCGAATCCAAAAAATCCGTTGATGCGGTCGAGGGGAATGAGCGAGTCGGTCTCCTCGGTGGCTTTCATGGTGGAGATGCGCGTCGTATGGTAGCCGTGCCGCGAGAAGAACGTCACGAGGTGCGGGTAGGTGCCCGGGTAATCGAGCAGGCGGTCGTAGGCCGTGTGGCTGTCGAGCCACAGGCCCGTCATGGCCGAGGTGAACGCCAGCCACGACCGCCCGCCAATGACCGGCGACTGCGAATAGATCGTCGCGGTGTGGATGCCGGCCCTTGCCAGCCGCCGCTCCAGGCTGTCGGTAAACAACCGGAAGCTGTCGCGCGTGTAGGGGCTCACCACCACCGTGGAGCCGTAGGCCTCGACGAACACCAGAAAGACGTCCGGCTTTCGCGGCAGGGGCTTGAGCAGGTTGGCTTGCAGTTTTTTGAAAAACGGCCCCTCGGCCAGCGTGTCGGGTGCCGGCGATTGCAGCGACACCACCATGCGCGGGGCGAACCACTGCACCGACTGCCAGATGCCGGGAAAAGTGCCCTTCCGGTATTTCCACGTGCCTGCCGCCACGAACAGACCAATGAGCAGCCAACTGCCGAGCATCAGCCGGTTGGGGCGCACGCGCGCGATCGCTCGGCCCCATTGGCCGAAGGCCCAGCCCACCAGCCCCAGGACGACCACCAGCCCCCCTACCCCGAGGCCGAGCTGCGTCCAACGGCCCACACCTGCCCCTTGCAGGAAAACGGGCAACACCTCTTTGACCAACAGGTAATCGTCG
>RFHG01000275.1 GCA_003696465.1 Gammaproteobacteria bacterium
TACGACGGGTACGACGGGTACGACGGGTACGACGGGTACGACGGGTACGACGGGTACGACGGGTACGACGGGTACGACGGCTCCTCCGTCGGGGGGAGGATCGGCAACCACTGTCTGGCCCGATGTGACCGGTGTGGCTACATGGGTTGGAAATGCCGACTTTCAGAAAGGCATCGACAGCGGCAAGGTCGCCGATTTCAATGTCTGTTTCGGCACCAGTATTTCGGCTCCGCCGAGTGCGACGGATATCAATACGATCAATGGCATCATCGCCGACCTGAACAGCGGAAAACTCTCGATCAAGGATTCCAAGGCATGGGGTGATGCGCAGAAGAAGTATCAGGATGCGGTCAAGAATTGGAACAAGCCTGATCCGAAGAAGGCGGGCCAGAAGTTCTCGGACATGCTTGGCAAGCTGGCCAAGGCGCATGGCTGCTGATGCCATGATGCCTTTGCGGATGCGCGGCTTCACGCTCGTGGAGCTGCTGGTCACGATGGTGATCGCACTGGTGGTTCTGGGCGGGCTGGTCATGGCATTCCAGAGCCAGTATGGACATTACAAGTACCAGCATCGCAAGGCCGATGCGGTGCAGGACATGGATGCCGTGCTGCGGCTTCTGCGGCAGGACCTGGAGGGGGCGCTGGTCGAGGCGGGTCGGTCCAGCGTGAGCATTGCGCCCGACCCGTATGCGAATCCCACGCTGGCCACGACCGATCTCTATGCCACGGTCTGGGAGCCGGATCTGGGTTTCTGGGGTACCGGGACCAATGCGGTTAAATCTGCCCGACGTGCGAGCTATGATTTTCGTGCCCAACGTCACTGGCAATATGTCGCCGCCAGCGAATCCCTGAAACTGGATAGGAACACGCGTGACGGCTCGGACAGTCCAATAGAGGCACTTGCCGATGTCACCTGGTTTCAGGTGTTTCCGAGCCACGCTCCGGGAGGGGTGGATCCTTATGTGGATGCAGCCGGCCAGTTTTCCGGTACGGGGATTGCCGATCTGCCACCCATGGATGTCTACGGTCAGCGGCTTCGCGACAGTTCCGGATCCGAGAAAGCGGTGGCCCAGTACACGGTGCTGATCGAGATGAAGGTGCCCGTGGGATACAAGGGCGGGCGGAAGGTGGACGTTCATGGCAATCCCACCCCGGAGCCGCGGGTACATCGCTATGTTCAGGTGCATCCGGTGGCTGCGGTGGCGCAATAGCAGAGGAGGTCGGATATGCGAAGGATGAAGGATCAGACGGCCGAACGGGGATTTGTGCTGGTTACCGCATTGATTCTGATCGCGATTCTGAGTGTGCTGGGGGCTGTCGGGGCATACAAGGCCGTGATCGGAACCAAGGTTTCCGGTTATGCTGGCGATGCATCCCGGGCCGAGGGGATTGCGGCCGCGGGGCTGAACCAGATCTTCTGGTACTGGGTCAAGGATGGTGCCAACTGCGACCCGGGGGGGGCGACGCCCGGCTGTGACGAACGGGATGCCATCATGAACTATGTGCTTGGTAACACCACAACATTGGCTACTGGCGCTCCGTTTGTCGCTGATCTTTATGCCGAGTCCCTGGCGGCGTTGCCCCAGGCTCCGGCCATTGGCGGGACGACGAAGGCGGATCTCGATGCCTATATCCAGGGAAGCAGCCGGATACGCATCTATGGCTATCAGAAGACGGGTTCCATCGTCACCGGCATGCAGCAGCTTGCCAACGCCCAGTGGGGGGCTGGAACCGAGCCTCAGGTGGCTGTCTGGGCCACGAGCTACGAGAAGCAGGATCCCCCCCTCTATCCCTTCGGTGATCCTTACGCCGGCTGTACGGGACAGGGTTGTGTGCTGGTGGTCTATGCACTGGGGCGGGATGGCGATTCGCGCGTGCTGATGCGTGAGGTGCAGGGCAAGGCCAGCTTGCAGCTTTCCGGCGTGTCGGCGATTACGCATGCCCCCCCTTACGCGAACTGGATGGATTTCTGCCATATGCAACACCCCACCGCCGTCGGTTCCTCGATGAGCTGGCCTAACACCTCCACCTTTGATGTCGTGGTCGAGGCGACCCAGGCGCCCTTTGATGCGGATCGCCCATCCGGAACGGCGCTGATTGCGAATACCAACATGGGCAAGGGCGGCAAGAAGTTCCGCAAAAAGACAAACACGACCAACGAACTGACGATGGACAGCACGCCCGGGCTCATCTATGAGACCCATGATCCCAAGTCCGGCGTGCGGGTCGAGCCGGCCTCGCAGGCCCTGGATGCCACGAAGGTGCAGGACCCCTATCCGAAGCTTCCGACCGATCTGATGATTTCCGGTGCTGCGGCCGATCCTTACGGCAAGCTCGAATATTTCGTGTCGAGCGATGGCCAGCTGTTCGAGCTGGATGCCTATCGCTGGGCGGCCGAGCAGTTTACCTGCCAGAAATATGATGCGGCACTGGAAGCGGCTGGCACGCTGGGCACGGCCAGCGATCCCTATGCCAATGGCGCCTATTGCGGCCGGGCCGAGAAGCTGCGGCAGATCGTGGGTGCCATGTATCCCAGCACCGATCCGGCCGATACCGCGCCCACTCCGCCGGTGACCGGACGCATCACCATCGATGATTTCTGGCGCAATGTGCGCGATGGAAGGCCGATGTTCGGCATCGTGCGCGTGATGTATCCGACGAAGGA
>RFHG01000276.1 GCA_003696465.1 Gammaproteobacteria bacterium
AGAGGTGCCGGAGTGGTCGAACGGGGCGGTCTCGAAAACCGTTGTACCCTTTACGGGTACCGTGGGTTCGAATCCCACCCTCTCCGCCAGCTTTTCCTTCCACGCTCCATCTTGCCGCGCTGAAGCCTTGAAGGACCTGCGGTGCAGCAGAGGCAAATGTGTGGCCGGCGATGCAAGATGCTGGCACCCTGGACCAGCGCATCCGGCCATCGCATGCTGCGCGTGCCATGATGAAAGCCGCCGGCCGGGCTGCACGACCGGCGGCCTCGTCGTTCAGACCGGGTTCTTCTTCAGGCGGCAGCCTCCATCCGACGCGACGTCCGTGCGACGGCGATCGCGGCACGGGTCTTGGTAAAGATGTCCCATGCCATGATCAGCGCACCCAGCGCGAACGGAATGTCGCCTACCATCCGCAGCCATTGCCACAGCCGGCCGCTGTCGTAGAAGCTGATCGAGCGGGCGGCATCGAGCCCGTCGGTAAAGGCGATTTCAAGTTGCGGCAGGCCCACCGGCAGGAAGGTCAGCACCACCCACAGCAGGAGCCCCAGATTGTAGAGCCAGAAGGCCCAGCGGCCGGGCCGGTCGGACCAGGTAATGCGATCACCCGCCATGTGTCGGAGTGCCAGATAGATGAGACCCAGCGCCAGCATCCCGAAGGCGCCGAAGAGCGCCGTGTGACCGTGGTTCATGGTCAGGAAGGTCGCGTGCTCATAGTAGTTGATGAGTGGTGCGTTGATGATGCCGCCGAACACGCCGGCGCCCACGAAGTTCCAGAATGCCGAGCCGAGGATGAACAGGAAGGCCAGATCATATGCGAATCCCGACCGGGCGCGGATCTGACGGCGCTGGTCGATCGCCTCCAGCACCAGGAGATAGAGCGGCAGTACTTCGAGGAAGGAGAAGACGCTGCCCACCGCCAGCCACACCGGCGGCTCGCCGGCCCAGAACATGTGATGACCGGTACCGAGGATGCCGCTTGCGAGGATCAGGATCCACTCGAACAGCACGACCCGCTCGGCCAGCTCCCGGCGCACGAGTCCGATCGCCATCAGGAAATAACCCATAACGGCGGCTGCGAACAGCTCGAAGGACCACTCCACCCACAGATGGACTACCCACCAGCGCCAGAAGTCCTGGATGGTGAACGAGGGGGCTATGCCGGTGAGCGGAATCATCCCGAACATGTAGATGAAGGCGATCCCGATGGCGCTGTAGACGAGCAGATGCTCGGCCCTGAACAGCGAGAAGAAATCGCCTGCGCGCATCAGCCGCCGCATTGCCGGCCACAGGGCCCGCGCCATGAGTCCCGCCCAGAAGGCGAGACCGACGAAGAACAGGATCTGCCACAGCCGGCCGAGCTCCAGATACTCGAGGCCCTGGTGGCCGATCCAGAACCAGCCGCGGTCGATCCAGCCCTTGATGCCGGCATAGCTGCCCGCAAATGCTCCCACCACGATCACCAGCACCGCCGCGAACAGCAGATTGACGAAGAGCCTCTGCCCTCGGGGCTCGCCACCGCCAATGCGCGGGGCGAGGTAAAGGGCGGAGGCGATCCAGCCGAGCCCGATCCACACGATCGGCGTCTGGACATGCACCGCGCGCAGGAAGGGGAAGGGCAGCCAGTCGAGAATCGGCAGGCCGTAGAAGCTGTCGCGTTCGACATAGTAGTGTCCAAGCAGGGCACCCGCACCGATCTGGATCAGCAGCACGAGTGCGACGAAGACGAAGAACTTGCCGAGCGCCTGCTGGCTCGGTGTCGGCAGTGTGAAGGCGGTAAGCACCGCCGAATCCGTCTCGCTCTCATGGCTGCCCGGCTCGATCCACAGCCGATAGACGAGCAGCACCAGCCCGATACCGAGCAACATGGCACCGAGGCCGACCACCGTCCAGGTCATCGCCTTGGCGGGCGGCGTGTTGCCGACGAGGGGCTCGGGCGGCCAGTTCCCCGTCCAGCTCATGCTGCCGTCCGGGCGGGGTACGACCGCGATCAGCGCGCTGTAGAGAAAGAAGTCCGCAAGCTGGCTGAGCTCGGATGCGGAGATCGCCGGCGCCACATAGCCGTCCGCCGTGCGCGTCCGGCCGTAATGGGCGACGAGCCTGTCGCGCGCGCGACGGAAGCCTTCGGCGACGGCCTCGGGCAGCGCTACGGTGCCTTCGCTCATCCGGATGGTGCGCAGCGCCGCCTGCATCTGCGCGCGGGCGCCCGCCTCGCCGGCCGCACCCCGCTCGATAAAGACGGCCGCGACCTCCTCACCCAGCACCCGGAGTGCCCGGGCCGCATAATCCTCACCGAAATAGGCGCCCATGCCGAACAGCGAACCCCAGTCCATGAGACCCGAGCGCTGGAAGGCCGCCTTGCCGGCCACGAGATCGGCGCGCGTGAACAGCACCGCGCCCGCGGGATCCGTGACCGCCTCGGGCAGGGGCGGCGCCTCGCGATAGGTCTTGACGGTGAGCGCGATCATGCTCGCCCAGGCGAGCACGGTAACGATGAGAAGCAGCACCACCAGTACGCGGTTGGTGCGGCTGATGGCAGCGGTGGGCGTGGACATGGCGAACCTCCCCTTCACCTGACACCCCGAAGCATGCGGCGGGAAATCTGCCGGGCTCAAGCCCCGGGCACCTTGATCCAGATCAAACCGGTCGCCCGTGTGGACGGCCCCCCCTCATCATGGTGCCGGCGCGCGCGTATCCCGCTCACGGCAGCTGTGCCGTGACGTCCCGGTCCGAGACACACCGCCGGACCCCGCTCTGCCGCCGGCTCTCCTGTGGAAGGTGGGCAACAAGGAAAAACTGGCGGAGAGGAAGGGATTCGAACCCTCGAGGGGGTGATTAACCCCCTACTCCCTTAGCAGGGGAGCGCCTTCGACCACTCGGCCACCTCTCCGCCGC
>RFHG01000277.1 GCA_003696465.1 Gammaproteobacteria bacterium
ACATCCGGGCTGTGCTCCACAGGCCGGCATCCCTGCCGGCCTCCCTTCGGGCTGATCCCGGAAATCGCACCCGGAGCCGGCGCGTTCCAAGGCACAGGGTTGCCCAGGTTCTGAATGGGGTGTTATGGATGGCAAGACAAAACCAACAAACCTGATGGCTGGCAACCTGCCCCGGCCCGTGTCGTCCACGAGTGGGCGCCCGCACAAACGAGTGAGCGATACGAAAACGCCCCGGCTGACCGGGGCGTTTGTTGCGTATTGCGGCGGGTCGGCTTCAGGAAGCGACCTTGATCTCCTCCAGCAGGATGGACTTGCCCTTCATGACCTTGGGCTGTTGCAGTCCCATCAGCTGCAGCACGGTGGGTGCCAGGCTGCTGAGGCCGGCACCGGTGTTGAGCCGCCACGGCACCTCGTCGATGATCATGCACGGCACCGGGTACATGGTGTGCTGGGTATGCGGAGCGCCGGTAATCGGGTCCACCATTTCATCGCAGTTGCCGTGGTCGGCAGTGAGGATGACCGAATAGTCGTGTTCGACCGCGGCATCGAGCACCCGGCCCACTTCGCGGTCGAGGGTCTCCACCGCCTTGATGACCGCCTCACGCACGGCGGTATGGCCAACCATGTCGCCGTTGGCGAAATTGACGACGATGAAGGCGTATTCACCGCTTTTCAGCGCCTCGATGACTGCATCGGCCACCTGTTCGGCGCTCATCTCCGGCGCCTGGTCGTAGGTGTCCACATGTGGCGAGGGGATCATCACCCGATCCTCGCCGGCATAGGGCTCCTCGCGCCCGCCGTTGAGGAAGAAGGTGACATGGGCATACTTTTCGGTCTCGGCACAGTGGAACTGACGGTAGCCGGCCATGCTCACCACCTCGCCCAGTGTGGTCTTGGGTCGCTCCGGGGGGAAGGCGACCGGCGACAGGAACTTGGGGTCGTATTCGGTCAGACAGGTGACGGTGATGGGGGTGTAGTCACCGCGGTCGAAGCCGTTGAAATCGTCCTGCCCCAGTGCCTCGGCGAGCTGACGCGGCCGGTCGTTGCGGAAGTTGAAGAAGATCAGCGAATCGCCCGGCTGCACCTGCTCGGCCCCCGGCAGGATGATGGGCTTGATGAACTCGTCGGTCTCGCCCAGCTCGTAGGCAGACTGGATACCGTCCTCGGCCGATTCCGCGGGCCGCCCCTTGCCGTGGACGATGGCCTCGAAGGCCACCTGGGTGCGTTCCCAGCGCTTGTCCCGATCCATGGCATAGTAGCGGCCGACGATGGTGGCGATGCAGCCACCCGCCTTGTCGAGGCGCTTGTTGAGGCCGGGCAGGTAGCCCAGGGCCGACTGCGGGGGAGTGTCGCGGCCGTCGGTGATCATGTGCACGACCGGTTTTACCTCGTGTTTGCGGCACAGCTTGATCAGGGCGTACAGGTGTCGGACATGGCTGTGCACGCCGCCGTCGGAGACCAGGCCCAGCAGGTGCAGAGGGCGGTTGGCGGCCTTGGCCGAGCGCACGGCGGCAATCAGCGCGGGGTTTTCGAAGAAACTGCCGTCCTCGATGGCATCGTCGATACGGACCAGGTCCTGGCGCACGACGCTGCCGCTGCCGATGGTCAGGTGACCGACCTCGGAGTTGCCCATCTGCCCTTCGGGCAGGCCCACGGCACGACCGCAGGCCTCCAGCGTGGTATGCGGATAGCGGGCGAAGTATTCGTCGAGGCGGGGGGTTTCGGCGAGGCAGACGGCATTGTTGCGCTTGCTCGGGTTGACGCCGAAGCCGTCGAGGATGACCAGCAGGGTGTTTCTTCTTGGCGCGCTGCGTTTTTCGACCATTTTCCGTGTGTTTTCCGGTGCGTATGTCGTTGGAAGGCGCGCATTATATCACGCCGGCATGACGCTTTCGTGACCGGACCGGATCAGCCGCGATCCGGGGGCGGGCTGTCGGGATCTTCGGCGTCGTCGGGCTGGTCGGTATCGTCCGTGCTGTCGTCATCCGCATCGGAGGCCGGGGCATCGCCTGCCTCGTCGTCTTCCTCGTCCTCGACGATTTCCAGATAATCCAGTTCGGCCTCCATTTCCTCTTCGCTCAAGGGGCGGTATTCGTCATCATCCGGGTCGGTCACCGCCGAATCAGTGCTCGGGGCCGCGGCGTGGCCGGCTGCCGAGGCGGCTGCAGCCGGTGCCGGATGGATCTGGTGGCCCTCGTCCCCGGGCGCTTCCTCATCCTCTTTCCGTTCGCCAGGGCGCACCATGCGCGAGAAGATGATGCCCAGCTCGTACAGCAGCCACATGGGCACGGCCAGCAGGATCTGGGAGATGACATCCGGCGGCGTG
>RFHG01000278.1 GCA_003696465.1 Gammaproteobacteria bacterium
CGCAGCCCGGCCACCACCACCATGAAGGAGGCCATTCCGAGCAGGACCAGAACCGGTCGTGCTTCCCTGTTGCCATTCGGCATGTCAGTACCCTCCGTTAACAGGCATCATTTTCAGGCCACCAAGACACAAAGGTCACAAAGAAGAGAAGTCCGACCACAACGAGACAACCGTCTGGCAAACTGTACTCCATTTAAATGCAGCAACAAAAACAGAGTGAAAGGTTTTCCCCTGCTTTTCGCCCCCGCGTTTTCCCTGGGCGCGCAACTTCAGGCATATAGGAGCATTCCTTCGTGTTCTTTGTGCCTTGGTGGCCCCCCCTGGGTTGCCACACGTTCCTACAGCACCAGCAGGTTCACCATACCGATCAGGAAACCGAGCAGGGCGCCGAACAGATTGATGTACTTGAACTGCTCCTTCATGATCGACAGCAGCAGGCCTTCGACCTGCAGGATATCAAGACCGTTGATCTTGTCACGCACCATGCGGCTGATGTTGAGCGCCTCGACAAGGGGTGGCACTTCGCGCTGCAGCACCTCGCCGAGGATGCGGCACAGGCCGGTCACCAGCTCCTCCTCGACGTCGGCGGGCAGACGAGCCGACAGCCGGCCCAGGGGGCGGCGCAGGGCGCGTTCCTCGATCTGCCGGCGCAGGATGTCGTCGAGAGTGCGGCGCACGGCATCGGAGCCGAGCCAGGTAGTCAGACGGTCGGGCAGCTCCCGACGCCATTGTTCCAGCGTACCGGGCGGCAGCACCTGGTCAGCCAGCTGCTCGAAGCGCTGCTGGCGCACCTGCTCAAAACCGCTGGCCAGAAGATTTCTTGCCAGGACGCGGGTCTTGTCCGCCGCCACCAGGCGCCGGGCGCGGGAGCGCGCATAGAGGCGCATGGCATGCACCTTCTCGAAGGGAAGTTTTTCGAGGTACTCGGCCACCGGTTTGTCGAGAAAACCGCGGGCCCGTTCCCGCAGCATGGTCGCCACCTGTGCGCGGGTCTTTTCTTCACGCAGCCAGTTGGCGATTTCGTCCGCCGCCTTGTCGAGAAAACCCGGCAGCTTCTCATAGATGCTGTCAAGATTGACGAAACCGGACAGAAGCCCCGCCAGCCCCTGGAGCGAATCGAGGAAACCGTCGATCCCCTGGCGCGCCTTGCGGATCAGACGCGCGCGGAACTCAGGGTCGTAGAGCAGGCCGCCGAATTTTTCCAGCAGCGCCGGCACCTCCTGTTCCAGCTGGTCGAGCAGCGCCTCGACCAGGTCTTCGGGAAGCAGCTGCGCCAGGCTTTTGCGATTGTCGAGGATGCGGTCGATCTGCTGGTCGACCAGGGATTCCACCGCCCTGCCGACGCGTTCGGATTGCAAAAAGGCATCGATCCGGCCGCCCA
>RFHG01000279.1 GCA_003696465.1 Gammaproteobacteria bacterium
ATGGGCGCCCTCAACCGCGACGGGCTGGAGCCTGCCGAGGCGCGGGTCGATGCCGAGGCCATGGCCGGACTGCTCGCCCGCCTGCTCGACGACACCATCTCCGGCAAGATCGCCAAGGAGGTCTTTGCCGCCATGTGGGCCGGGGAGGGCAGCGCCGACGAGATCATCGAGGCCCGCGGTCTGAAACAGATGACCGACACCGGCGCGCTGGAGGTCGTGATCGACGAGATCATCGCCGCCAACCCCAAGCAGGTGGAAAACTACCGCAATGCCGAGGAGAAGAAGCGCGGCAAGATGATCGGTTTCTTCGTCGGCCAGGTGATGAAGGCCACCCAGGGCAAGGCCAATCCGGGGCTGGTGAACAAGCTGCTCAAGGAGAAGCTGGATAGCGACTAGGCTGCTGCCCTTGGTCGGATGCCATTTTCAGGTGCTCCCGGCCTCCCTTCGGGCGGATCCCGGAAATCGCACCCGGAGCCGGCGCGTTCCAAGGCACTGGGATGCCTGACCCAGCACATGTGAATTCCAATGGCTGTTTGGCAACCCCCTTATTCGGGTAGATGTCAGGCCGCGGCGATGCGGATGGGTACCCGTTTCGCGCCCCAGTTGCCCGGCTGATCCTCGAAGACACCGGCGATTTCGGTGCCGCAGTCCGGGCACTTGCCGTGCTCCAGATTCCATTCGGTGATGGTGAACCAGTCGCGGCCGATGAGTTTCTTGCCGCAGTTGGGGCAATAGGTGCTCTCGCCGCCCTCGTCATGCACGTTGCCGGTGTAGGCATGGTGCACTCCATTCTCGAGCGCAATCTGTCGGGCCCGGGTCAGGGTCGATTGAGGCGTCGGCGGCACATCCTGCATCTTGAAGTCGGGATGGAAGGCGGTGAAGTGCAGGGGCACGTCGGGTCCCAGCTTTTCCACCACCCACTGGGTCATGCGCTGCAGCTCTTCTTCCGAGTCGTTCCAGCCGGGAATCAGCAGGGTGGTGAGTTCCACCCAGCAGTCGGTCTCCTTGACCACATACTCGATGGTCTCGAGTACCGGCTGCAGGTGGCCACCGCAAAGCTTGTAGTAGAACTTCTCGTCGAAGGACTTCAGGTCGATGTTGGTTGCATCCATGTACCTGAAGAATTCTTCCCGCGGCTCGGGGTTGATGTAGCCGGCGGTTACGGCTACCGACTTGATGCCGCGCTTGCGGGCCTCGATGGCCGTATCCACGGCGTATTCCATGAAAATCACCGGGTCGTTGTAGGTGTAGGCCAGCGAGCGGGCACCCAGGCGTTCTGCCGCCTCGGCCAGCATTTCCGGGCTGGCCTGGTCCATCAGCCGGTCCATGTCGCGTGCCTTGCTCATGTCCCAGTTCTGGCAGTATTTGCAGGACAGGTTGCAGCCGGCGGTGCCAAAGGACAACACGCCGGTGCCCGGCAGGAAGTGGTTGAGGGGCTTCTTCTCGATCGGGTCGATGACAAAGCCGCTCGAGCGGCCATAACTGGTCAGCACGATCTGGTCGTTCTCGCGGGCGCGGACAAAGCAAAGGCCCTGCTGGCCTTCGTGCAGCTTGCACTCGCGCGGGCAGAGATCACACTGGACACGGCCGTCTTCCAGCTTGTGCCAGTATTCGGTCGCTACGACATCGGGCCGATTGGGATCTATGGGCTGTCTCATTCCGGAATACCTCGTGCAGCATCGGGCTGCGGTCATGTTCTGGTCGAATCCAAATATGGGGGCAATTCCGGGGTTTTAAAGTGGATTTATGCCCCCATAAACCTACTAGTTCACTTTCAGGAGGTTTGAAATGGCAACCGCAAGACCCGCCGCCGTCGCCGGCATGTTCTACCCGGCCGACCCCGCCGAGCTCAAGGCGATGGTCGATGGCATGCTGGCCGAGGCCGCAACCAGCGAACCGCCCCCAAAGGCCATGATCGTGCCGCATGCCGGCTATGTCTATTCCGGGCCTGTGGCCGCAACGGCGTATGCGCGCCTGCTCAATCGTACCCACCCGATCCGACGCGTGGTGCTGCTGGGACCGGCCCACCGTGTCCCCTTCCGCGGGCTGGCAGTCCCCAGCGTGGACTACTTCCAGACCCCGCTGGGGCTGGTGCCACTCGATCGTGCATCGATCGAGGCGCTGAAGCAGCGCCCCTTCGTGGTGGAATCGGATGCTGCTCATGCTCAGGAACACAGCCTGGAGGTCCACCTGCCCTTCCTGCAGGAGACGCTTGGCGAGGACTTTGTCCTGGTTCCGGTCGTGGTGGGCGATGCGCGTCCCGAGGAAGTGGCCGAGGCGCTCGAGCTGCTGTGGGATGGGCCGGAGACACTGATCGTCATCAGTTCGGATCTGACCCACTATCTCGACTACGAGACGGCGCGCCGCATCGACCGCGTTACCTCCGAGGCGATCGAGCATCTTGAGCCCGAACGCATCGGTTTCGAACAGGCCTGCGGCCGCATCCCGGTTCAGGGGTTGCTG
>RFHG01000280.1 GCA_003696465.1 Gammaproteobacteria bacterium
CGGCAGTCAGCCAAGCAGCGGATCGGCAGGCTGGGTAATGTGCTCGTAGAGCTCGAAACCGGGCGAGAACTCCATCATGGTCAGCTTGGCATCCTCGTAGCTGCTGGCATAGGCCGCGGCGGTGTCGAGATAGTAGATGTTGGCGACCTGCACGGCATTCTTGAGCGGGGTATGGCCACAGATCAGCAGATCCACGCCCTCTACCGGCGGTGCATCGCCGGAGATTTCGGCCATGCGCAGTCGCGTGCGTGACCAGACGGCGTAATTGACGGCCTCCGGGTCTTCTTCGAGCGCCTGCAGGAACTCATCCCAGCTCATGCCCTGGGCCACGTCGGCATGTATGATGCCGACGCGCCGGTCACCCACATGAATGTCG
Organism: Gammaproteobacteria bacterium; assembly: GCA_003696465.1. Classification (GTDB taxonomy): domain Bacteria; phylum Pseudomonadota; class Gammaproteobacteria; order J044; family J044; genus J044. Next base: position 377 of record RFHG01000280.1, read on the forward strand.
ATGGCAATGGGTAGCTCGCGAATCACGTGCACGAAGCGGTTGCGCAGATCCTCGTCCACATCCAGCCACCATTCGCCACCATTGATGTTGACCCAGGTCTGCATGTCGCCCTCGGGGTGAACCGCGTCCAGCATCAGCCGTTCGTGATTGCCCTGGATGGCATGGAACCAGGGCTGTTCGAGGAAGTCGAGGGCGCGGTGGGATTCCGGACCGCGATCGATCAGGTCGCCGACCGAGAACAGGCGGTCGCGGTCGGGGTCGAAGTCCACCTCGTCGAGCAGCGCATCCAGGCTGGAGAACATGCCGTGGATGTCGCCCACGGCAAAATCCCTTCCATCCGGGTTCTCGGGGAAGTGCTGTACGGCCCGCGAGGGCATGGGCGCATGATCGATCACTCTGGATAAAATTCTCTTTACCTTCGGCAAATCTAGAGGGATTTGCCAGAAGTTGCAAGCAATTTATTGAATGCGCAAGACTTTCAGTCTTCCTCAAGGCCCTGCCGCAGGGGCTCGCAGCGAACCTGGTCGGCCGGCAGTCCACGATCGATGAAGTGTCCGCGCACCTGCGCGCAGAAGGACTCGGGCCCGCTGACATAGAGATCGTAATCGGCCAGGCCGCTCTCGATACGCTCGAAGGCACGCATATCGAGCGCCTCCGGGCTGTCGGCCACCAGCCGATGATAGTAGAGGTTGTCGAGTGCATCGTCCCAGGCACGGCATACATTGTGCTGGTAATGGCCACCCTCGGGCGCGGCCCAGAACAGATGGATGTCCTCGGCCATCTCGCGCTGCATGGCGTGTTCGACCAGGCTCTTGACCGGGGCAAAGCCGGTTTCCCAGGCCACGAAGATGACGGAGTGCTCGGAGTCTTCCTGCAGGATGAAGTCGCCCCTGGGTGCCTCCACATGCAGGGTGGCCGGCGGCTTGTCGCGCAGCAGGCGGGTGAGCGGGGTGTCGAGACGCATGTCCACATGGAACTCGAGGTTCATGTCATCACAGGGGCAGCTGGCGATGCTGTAGGTGGCCCCGATCCGGTCGGTGCCCTTCAGCACGGCATATTGGCCTGCGAGGAATCGCAGTCTGCGAGAACGGGGCGTGCGCAGCTGCAGGCGTCCGATGTGATCATCGATCATGGAGAACTTGCGAACCCTGGCATCAATGTGTTGCAGGGGGATGTCCGAGCTGCCACTGGCTTCAGCGGTCTCCAGTACCACGTCGGTCAGGGGGGTATAGCTGCAGGTCAGGATCATGCCGTCCAGCTTTTCGGCCTCGCTGAAGACATGGTCATGCGGACGCAGCTGACGCACCTGACCCGAGATCACCCGTGCCCGGCACTTGCCGCAGGCCCCGTTGGAACAGCCGTAGTCCACGGCCAGGCCGGCCTTGAGGGCGGCCTCGAGCAGGCTTTCGTTGCCCTGCACGAAGAAGTCGTGGCCGGAGGGAAGCAGGCGTACATGGGCCTCGAGCACCGACAGGATCCGGTCGCGGGCGATGGCTGCCCGCGGGAAGTCGGGGCAGGCGGAAGGGTCATCGAGCAGGCGGTGGAAGCGATCCCGCAGGGCAGCCGGGTCGGTCTGGCCGGCTGCCACCGCCTCGTCCAGCATGCGGGTCATCTCGTCGATGATCCAGCCATAGCGGCACAGGCTGGCCTTGGCGTCGGCCAGTTCCTGCCCCAGGTGCGACAGGCGCAGATGCAATGCACGCGCATCGGGCAGCGTCTCTTCGTCCTGAATCTTGTTGACGGCCTCGGCCATGATGCGCTCCACGCGCTCGATCATGGTGTTGTCCTCGACCTGTGCCTCGGGATAGGCGCGCAGCAGTTCGGTCATCTCGAGCTGACCCTCGAAGGTCTGCAGCTCGCCGTTCTGGATGCGTTGCTGCAGCTCGGTACGGGTAGTGCCCACGAGGCGGGCAGCGCGGGACAGTGAGATATAGCGTTCCATCAGGAGCTCCGTTGGCGAGGTGCCGTGTTGTTCAGTGAGTGCGTGTTACCCATGATCCTAGCATCATGTCAGGTGCTGTTGCGGCCGTGGAAGCAAATCACGCCTTCGCGCAGCCGGCGGTACTTGCGCACCATGATGCAGGTCATCAGCAGGCGCCGCTCGTCGATTGTGTCGAGATCGAGCACCAGCTCGATACGGCGCCGGCCATCCTGCTCCGGCCCGATGCGCATGAACTGGGTGCAGGAGGCAGGGCAGGGCCACGCGCCCTGCCAGGCCGAACGCGGCCAGAGCCAGGCATCCCACAGCACGGGGCGCTGCTCGAACAGGCCGGGGAACTCGAAGTGCACGGGGCAGCTATCCAGAGGGCCCAGCAGGCGCCAGGCCGCACGCCCGTCCCGGCCCAGTTGGCGCAGACTGGCGGGATCTTCAGTGCTCATCGATGCTTTCTGCCAGTGTACGTTTTGCGCTGGCCTTCATGCGCTTGATGCGGGCCTCCAGCCGCAGGGCCTCGCTGCGGCTGCTGCAGTGCCGGTGCCAGACCAGCTCCACGGGCAGGCGCGAGCGGGTGTAGCGGCTGCCGCGGCCCGAGGCATGCGCCTGCAGACGCCTTTGCAGGTTGTTGGTCATGCCCGTGTAGAGGCTGCCGTCGACACAGCGCAGCATGTAGACCAGCCACTCCCTATGCGGCACCGGCTGCCTCCGGCGAAGCGGTCTGTGTTCCGGACGGTTCGATCAGGGAGTCGTGGACCCAGCCCGGGCGCCCCTGTTTGGCGTCGATGATGCCTACCCAGCGCCCCTTGCGCGACACGATCAGGACAGGGTCTGCCTGGCGCAGCCGGAACAGGATTCGGCGGTGGGTGCCCGGCCCTTCGCGCACATTGGCCCGCTCGCTGCGGATGTGCCGGATTTCCCCCAGTCTGGTCCAGTGGCCGTCAAGTGCCTGGACCAGGGCACTGCGCAGTTTGGCATCACCACGTTGCAGCAGGCCCAGGATGAGATTGCGTGCCTCTTCACTGCCCAGTTCAAGGGCCTGCACATACAGCCGTGCGGCAGTGGCCGGATCCCGTTTCACGCCGGTGCCCAGTTCATGCAGCTGGGCCAGCGCAAAGACGGCATCGGCGTTGTCCTGCCGGGCGGCGCGCTGCCACCAGGCGATGGCCTGATCCTCGTTGATGCGCAGGCCATAACCATTGTGGTACATCCAGCCCAGCGCGAACTGGGCACGATCATCGCCCTGTTCCGCCAGCGGGCGAAGCAGGCAGTAGGCCTCGGCGTAATCACCGGAGCGCATCTTGTCCAGGGCACTCTGAAGCGGATCATCGTCGCTGGCCAGCGCCGCCGGCAACAGGAGCAGTCCGAGCAGAAGGACGGTCAGGCGCCGCATCATGGCCGGTCCACCCGAATCTGGAGCTGCCCCTGCGCCTCCCGGCGCCGAGTGGCGGCACCCAGCAGGGCCTGGCCGTGCGCGGCCTCGGATCCGTCCACGCCTCCGAGTGTGATCCATTCGCCCAGACGCCCGCTAACCGTGGTCTTCAGGCCCTGATGGCGCAGGCGGCCGCCACCCTCATGTGCGTCTCCCTCATCGATCACTGAAACATCCAGCAGGACACGGTCGCCCTGCAGGCGGGGCCGAACCAGAAAGCCGGAACGCACCGCGCGCCAGGAAACACCGCCAATGGCACC
>RFHG01000281.1 GCA_003696465.1 Gammaproteobacteria bacterium
CGGCCAGCATGACCGCGAGGTCGGGGCCGATGCCGGCCGGCTCGCCCGGCGTGAAGGCCAGCGGCGCGTGCAGGGCTCAGTCCTCCTCGTCGGGCGCCAGCGCGGGGTCGAGGTATTCGATGTGCGCCTCGTCGAGCAGGCGCCGCTGCCATTCGCGCAGCTGTTCCTCGCGCTTGCGTTCGTACAGGAGCTGGCGGGCGCGGCTGCGCAGCATGTCCACGGTATTGTCCACCCGGCGCCGCTCCAGCAGCTGGACGATGTGCCAGCCGTACTGGCTCTTGAAGGGCTCACTGATCTCGCCCGGCCGGAGCTTCTTCAGTACCTCCTCGAACTCGGGCACGAAGGTGCCGGGGGTGGCCCAGCCGAGGTCGCCGCCCTCGATGGCGCTGCCGGTGTCGTCGGAATAGGCCCGTGCCAGCCGGGCGAAGTCGTCGCCGCCCTCGATCCGCGCCTTGAGCGATTCGAGGGTGGCGCGGGCATCGGCGTCGCTGGTCAGCGCCGAGGTCTTGATGAGGATGTGCCGGGCATGGTTCTGTTCCACCCAGGCCTGCTGGCCGCCGCGCTTGTCCTCCAGGCGGATGATGTGGAAACCGGCCGGGCTGCGGATGATGTCGCTGGTCTCGCCCACCTTGAGCAGCGACAGCGGGCGCACGAAGATCTGCGGCAAGCGTGCCAGCGGCCGCCAGCCCATGTCGCCGCCCTGCAGGGCATAGCGGCCGTCGGACTCGCGCGCCGCGAGGCGGGCGAAGTCGGCCCCCTGGCGCAGTTCCTCGAGCAGGCGCTCGGCCTTCTCGCGCGCCTTGCGCACCTGTTCCGGTGTGGCCTGCTCGGGGACGGCGACGAGGATGTGGCGGATGTGGAATTCGGTGTCCTTGAACAGGTTGCGGCTCTGGCTGGCAATGAGGTCGTCCACTTCGCGGTCGGACACGCGGACGTTGCGGTCCACCATGCGCTTGTACAGGGCCTGCAGGGCCAGCTCGCGGCGTACTTCCTCGCGAAAGGCGGCGTAGTCGATGCCTTCGGCCACGATCTTGTCACGGAAGGCCTCGAGGCTCAGATTGTTGGCCCGGGCCAGCCGTTCCATCTGGCGGTCGAGCGTGAGGTCGTCGATGCGGATGCCGAGGCGCTTGGCGAGCTGCAGTTCCAGGCGCTCCAGCACCAGCCGGCTGAGTACCTGACGGCGCAGGCTCGGCAGGTCGGGCAGGGCAATGCCCTTCTCCCGGAGCTGGCGCTCGACCCGGTCGAGGCGCTGCATCAGCTCGCGCCAGGTGACCACATCGTCCTCGACGATGGCGATGATGCGGTCGATGAGTTCCCTTTGGGCGCCAGCCTCGGTCGCGCTGCCTTCATCGGCCGCCGGCAGGACCACCGGCAGCAGCAGGAGCAGGGCCAGCGTCAGCGGTCGGAACAGGTGTTCAATCGTTGATCTCAAGTCCGGGTATCTCCCGTTGGATGGTCCGGTCGGCGCGGTCGCCGAGGGCGCCCAGCCCCTTCAGCACCAGTTGCAGTTGCACGCCGGTATGGTATTCGCCGGGCGTGGTACCCACGAAGCGCCGCGCGACCATGCGCAGGCGCCAGCAGCAGCTGTCGTATTCCAGCCCGGCCAGGGTCTCGATATCCGAGTCGTCGCGCAGCGAATGGTTCCATCGTGCCACCGCCAGCCAGGCAGGCGTCAGCTTCCAGGCAGCGGACAGGTCGGTCTGTTCGAAATTGTCGCGGTCGTAGCGATAGCCGAGGTTGATCACGCGCTGGCCGTCGCGGCGGTATTGTACGCCAAAACTGCTGCGCACGGTCTCTTCCCGCCCGGGATTCCACAGTAGCGAGGCGTTACCGCGCCACATGGGATGCGGGGTGAGCGAGAGTTCGAGCGCCGCGTCCGAGAGGGTGTCGGTTTCCGGCAGCGCGCCGGGCAGGGTAACGCGCCTGCTGTCGAAGTAGCGCACGATGCCGCCGCTGATGCGGCCCAGCTCGCGTCCGCTGGTGAGCCAGCGGCTGGTCAGGGCCAGGGTCAGCTGGTTGGCGTCACCCACGCGGTCGGGACCGGTAAAGCGTTCCGGCCGGAACATCTGGCCGAAGCTGAAGCTGGCCAGCCCGGTGTCGAACAGGGGAATGTCGGTCTGGTCGCGGTAGGGCTTGTACAGGTAGTAGATGCGCGGTTCCAGCGTCTGCCGGTGGCGGCCGTCGAGGCGGTCGAAGTAGAGCCCGCCGTCGAGCGCGAACACGGGCAGCGCGCGGGTGATGGCGGTCGGCTCACCCGGATTGCGGTTGTCGAGCTGGTACTGGGTCATGCGCCAGGCCAGGCTTGGGCGCGCATAGCCCCAGGGACGCTGCAGCGGCAGGCTCACACGCGGGGTGAGGTCCAGCCGGCGCGTGGTGACGCTGTTTTCGCGCCAGTAGTGCACCCATTCGCCATCCAGCGACCAGTCGAGGCCGAGCCGGTTGGGGTAGTCGAGCCCGAGCCGGAGCTGGGGCAGGCGCTGGTAGGGCCGGGCGCTGGCGGCAATGCTCTGGTCCAGCGTCTGGAAGGACTCGACCCGCAGCAGGGCACTGATGTGCGGGTCGCGGTATTCCAGCTCGCCCAGGCGTTGCAGGTGGCTGGTGCTGGCCAGTGCCAGATTGGTGGCAAAGTCGTTGAAGTAGTCGCTGTCGGAGGCGGCATCGAGTACGACCCGGCTGCGCAGGCGCGCCAGCGGGTGACCGTCGTGCCGCCAGCCCCCGTACCAGCGTTCGGTTCCGTCGCGTGCACGGTCGCGCGGCAGCCAGTCGAACTGCAGCTTCCCGGTATTGTGCCGGTGCAGGTAGCGAAACTCGGTATCGAGCCCCGCCCCGCGGTGCGACATGTAGCGCGGGGTCAGGGTGGCGTCGTAGTTGGGTGCAATGTTCCAGTACCAGGGCACGGCCAGCTCGGCCCCGCGCTGGCTCGAGCTGCCGAATTCCGGGTAGAGAAAGCCGGTCTTGCGCCGGTCGTCGATGGGGAAGTCGATCCAGGGGGTATACAGAATCGGCACGCGCATGAAGCGCAGCAGGGCGTGCCGGGCCGTGCCGCGACCGCTCTGCTGGTCGAGGTGGATGTCGCGCGCGCTCAGCAGCCAGTCCTCGCGTTGCGGGGGGCAGCTGGTGAGGCTGGCCCGCTCGAGTTGCAGCCGGTCGCGGTCGAGCACCCGGATCTGTTCGGCCATGCCGCGCAGGTCCTGCTGCTGCAGCCGGAAGCGTGCTGCCGGGATCTCGGCCGTCTCGTCGGCCAGGCGAATCTCCGTTTCCGGTGCCTCTACCGCATAGGCCCCGGTCAGGATGCGTACTCCGCCGCGCAGGTGCGCACGTTCGCCGGCGAGGTCGTAGTCCACCTGCCCGGCCTCGAGCACGCGACCGGCCTGTTCGATGCGCACATGCCCCTCGAGTCGCAGTGTCCGGTCGATGAACATCTCTGCCAGATCGGCGCTGATGCGGATGCGGGGGTCATCGGCGGCCAGACCACTCGGCGTGTCCGGGACGGCCGGGTTGGGCAGGGCGGGGCATGAGGCCGCAAGCCCGGATACAGGCAGCCAGCAGGCCAGCCCCAGCCCGAACAGGGCGGCAGCCGAGCGCCGTGCGGGCCGTTGCGAAACGCGCCCGTGCACGGGATGCGGGTGCACGCTCCGGGCGGATTGGCCGGTCAGAACGGGTATGCGTTTCACGGGGTGGCAGGCTTTCCTCCAGCGGGTGGCCCAGTTTATCGGAAGCGTGACGTATCCCGCCAGCCGGACAGGGGCCGAAACGGCGGCGGATGTGCTTGAACGCGGAACGGGCGCTGTGTCAGAGTGCATCCTTTCCGTGCCGGAGTTCGGAGCATGAGTGTGGTATCGCGTCGCTGGCTGATCCTGCTGGCGGTCATCGCCATTGCCCTTTTCCTGCTCGTCGTGCTGCGCCCGCAGCCCGACCGGCAGCTGCGCGAGGTGGCGCCGCTGCGGGTGAGCCTGTACGAGGTGCAGCCGCAGGACCTGACCCGGCATGCACGCTACACCGGTGTGCTGCGGCCGGCGCATGAGGCCTCGCTGCGCTTCGAGGTGGCCGGACGGGTGCTGGAACGGCTGCATGAGCCGGGCGAAGCGGTGGCGTCCGGCGAGCCGATTCTGCGCCTGGACGACCGCGAATACGCCAGCAAGGTGGCCGAGGCCGAGGCCGTGCTGGCGCGTGATCGGCGGCTGCTGGAGCTGGCCGAGCGCAACATCCGTTTGCAGGAGGCCGAGGTGGCCCGGCTGGAGAAGCTGAGCGGGCGCAAGCTGGCCTCGCATACCCAGCTCGACAATGCGCGGCAGAAGCTCAATGCCCTGCGCACCGATGCGGCGCGGCTGCGCTACTCGGTGGACGCCAATGCGGCGCGCCTCGCGCGGGCGCGACTCGACCTCGAACGAACCCGCCTGGTGGCGCCCTTCGAGGGTCGGGTCAATGCCGTGCTGCTGGATGTGGGCGACTATGCCACCCGCGGGAGCGAGGCGGCCGAGGTGGTGGATGACCGGCAGCTGGAGCTCCCTATCTATGTGCCGGCCAGCGAGGGCCTGGCCGTGCACATCGGCGACACGGCCGAGGTGCAAGTGGGCGACCGCCGGCTGCAGGCCGAGGTGGTGGCAGTCCAGCCGGATCCCGATCCGCGCAGCTTTACAAGGGCGGTGCGCCTTCGGCTGCCGCCGCAGACCGGGCGCCCCGGTGCGCTGGCCTCGGCCGATCTGGTCACCGGCCAGTATCCGGATGCGCTGGCGGTGCCGGTCTCCGCCCTGCTCAACGACGAGGGCCACCGGTACGTGTTCGTCTATCACGATGGCCGGCTCGAACGCCGCGAGGTACACACCGGCCCGCGCGTGGGCGACCTGCGCATCGTGCTCAAGGGCCTCCGGGCCGGCGAGCGGGTAGTGGCGCGGGATGTGGCCGGGCTGGCCGACGGCCAGCAGGTGGTGGCGGGCGGCTGAGCATGGGCGTCATCCGCTTTTCCATCAATCACCCCCTGCTGGTGAATCTGCTGCTGGTGCTGGTGGTGCTGGGCGGCGTGCTGGCCTGGCGCGCCATGCCGCAGGAAATGCTGCCCACCGTGGCGCTGGACAAGGTCTCCATCCGTACCGTGTACGAGGGTGCTCCGCCCGAGGAGGTGGAGCGACAGGTCACGGTGGTGATCGAGGATGCCCTGGACGGGCTGCCGGATGTCGATACGGTGACCTCCACCAGTGCCGAGGGGCTTTCCAGCATCCTCATCAAGCTCAAGCAGGGGACCGATGTCGATGCCTTTCTCGATGACCTGCGCGACACCGTGGACCAGATCGACGACCTGCCCGAGGAGGCCGAGACCCCCCGCATCACGCGGCTGAAGACGCGCTTCCCGGTCATCAGCCTGGCGTTGCATGGCGAGGTCTCTGCAGGCTTTCTCAATGAGCACGCAGAGCGCATCAAGCGGCGCCTGCTGCAGCTCCCGGGGGTGGCCAGCGTGGGCATTGCCGGCGACCGGGAATGGGAAATCTGGGTGGAGATCGATCCGCAGGTGCTGGCCGCCCACCGGGTCAGTCTCGACCGGGTGACCCGGGTGCTGCGCGACAACCTGCGTGATCTGCCCGGTGGTTCGATCAAGGCGCGCGAGGGCGATATCCTGCTGCGCGGCCTCGGCGCGGCCCCCGATCTGGAGCAGCTGCGGCGGCTGCCGCTTGTCAGCGACGAGGCCGGGCGGCAACTGCTGCTGGGTCAGGTGGCCCGGGTCGAGATGCGTCTCGAGGAACCCACCACGCTGGGGCGCTTCGATGGCCATCCGTCGATCAACCTCACGGTCAACAAGACGGCCGATGCCTCCACCATTACCGTGGCCGAACAGGTGCGGGCGCTGGCCGCCGAGCTGCAGCAGGAGCTTCCCCCCACCCTGAGCCTGGGGGTGTTCTCCGATCTTTCGGTCTATGTGCGCACCCGTCTGGAGACGGTCAAGTCCTCGGGCATTGTCGGCCTGGCCATGGTGCTGCTCTCGCTGTATCTGTTTCTGAACTTCCGCATCGCCCTGATTACCGCCATGGGCATCCCGGTGTCGATCCTGGTGGCGGTGATCGCCATGTTCGCGCTGGGCTACACCATCAACATGGTGTCGCTGTTCGCCTTCCTCATTGCCCTGGGCATGATCGTGGACGACGCCATCATCGTCACCGAGAACATTTACCGCCATATCGAGGAGGGCATGGCGCCACGCGAGGCGGCCGAGCTGGGCGCGCGCGAGGTGTTCTGGCCGGTGGTGGCCTCCACCACCACCACGATCGCCGCCTTCCTGCCGATGTTTGCCATTGGCGGCACCATGGGCAAGTTCATCGAGGTGATTCCGGTGGTGGTCTCGGCCTCGCTGCTCGGCTCACTGCTCGAGGCCTTCGTGGTGCTGCCCTCGCACGCCGCCGAGATGCTGCGCCTGGAGCACAGCGCGGGCCGCCGGCTGGTGGACTGGGGCCGCTGGCTCGAGCGCTACACGCGCTTCCTGAAGTGGTCGCTGCACAACCGCTACTACATGGCCACCGCCACCCTGGGCGCGCTGGCCATCAGCCTGGTGCTGGCGGTGGCCTATCTGCCCTTCCAGCTCTTCGGGCATGTCGAGATCGGCCAGTTCTTCCTCAATGTCGAGGCGCCCAATACCTACGCTCTGGAGGACTCCGAGCGCCTGGCCGAGGAGATCGAGCAGGCCATCCTCGAGGTGGTGGGCAATGATGAGCTGGACACCATGCTGACCAATGTCGGCGTGAGCTTCATCGACTTCAACCGGGTGCGGCTGGGCAGTCAGTACATCCAGTTCATCATCGACCTGAAGAAGCAGCGGCCGCGGGGCTTCATCGAGCGCTTCGTCTCGCCGCTGGTCAATCTGCGCTTCTCCTGGGAGGGCAGCCGCGAGCGCGAGACCGAGGACATCATCAACGCCGTGCGCAAGCGGGTCGAGGGCATAGCCGGCATTCAGCGCATGGCCATCCTGCGCCCGCAGGGCGGGCCCAGCGGGGCCGATATCGAGGTGGGCGTGATCGGCGACGACATCAACCGTCTGCTGCCGGTGGCCGGCGAGCTGGCCGATTGGCTGAAGCGGGTGCCCGGGGTACACGACGTGCGGCAGGACCTGGAGCCGGGCAAGCTGGAATATCGCTACACCCTGAACGAGCGCGGGCGTCGGCTCGGACTGGATCAGGCCACGCTGGCGCGGGCGGTGCGGGCCGGCTTCCTCGGCCTGGAGGCGGTGCAGGTCAACTGGACCGAGGACCGCTATCCGGTACGCCTCATCTATGACGAGGCGGTGCGCCACCAGGGCGATGCCCTGGCCCGGCTGCCCATTGCGCTGGACGACGGCCGCCTGGTGTATCTGGGGGACGTGGCCGACATCAGCCTGACCCGCGGGCTTTCCACCATCCATCGCCGCGACGGGCAGCGCCTGGCCACCATCACCGCGGAGGTCGACTCCTCGGTGACCACTCCGCTGCAGGTCACCGGGCGCATCGAGCGCGAATTCGCCGACCTGCCGGAGCGGCACCCGGGCCATCGGCTGATCTTCCTTGGCGAGAAGAAGGAGGCCGGCGATTCACTGGCCGACATGAAGCGCGCGCTGGTCATCTCCCTGGCCATCATCTTCGTCATTCTGGCGGCCCTGTTCAATTCCCTGCTCGACCCGCTGATCGTGATGTTCGCCATTCCCTTCGGCATCATCGGCGTGGTCTTCGGCCACCTCCTGTTCGGACATCACCTGCAGTTCCTGTCCATGGTCGGCTTCCTGGCGCTGACCGGCATCGTGGTCAACGACTCGCTGATCCTGGTCGACTTCTTTCTCCATGCCAGACGCCGCGGCATGGATCGCATCAGTGCCATGGTCCGTGCCGGGCGGGTACGCATCCGTCCCATCCTGCTGACCAGCATTACCACCTTTCTCGGCATTTCTCCGCTCATCTTCTTTGCCAGCGGCCAGACCCGGTTCCTGTCACCGATGGCGGTCAGTCTCGGCTTTGGACTGATGTTCGCTACCGTACTGATCCTGATTGCGTTACCCTGTTTCTATCTGATTGCGGACGACCTGCGCGGCAGGTTCCTTCGTGCAACCCTCAAACACCAGAGTGAACGCCCGGCATGAACGGCAGTTTCGACTATATCTGTTTCGATACCCGGCACGCGGACGAATTTCGCGCCTTTCTGGAGGCCCGGGGCGTGCCGTACGAGACCCGACCCGACAGCAAGGACCCGGAGCACCTGGTGGTCTCGGTGCCGGATGATCTGGACGATGCGCTGGACGAAGCCGTGGAGGAGACCTACGAACGGCTCGAGCGCGAATACGAGCAGCGCCTCAAGCAGGAGCTGATCGCCGAGGACCAGGCCGAGAAGCGGGTCACGGCCATCAGCGTCAATCTCGCCAGTGGCGAGACCTGCTATGTGCCGATTCCGGAAGAAATGATGAATCGTCTGCTGCGCGTGCTCAGCACGGAAGAGATCGGCGAGCTGGTGGATGCCATCGTCAGTGCCGTGGAAGCGCGCGACACGCGGCCGATCTGTCACCACGTGCAGGACGACTGAAAACAACGAGGCCCGCGTAACGCGGGCCTCGCCGTGCATGTGTCTGACGCTGCGGCGTCAGCCCTTGCCCTGCAGCCTGCGCAGGCGCTCCATCAGCCGTTGCACCTTCTCCTCGGCCCGCGCCACGCGGCGCTCGCCCTGCTGCTCGGCCCTGCTGATGCGGGCCAGCAGGCGGGCAGTCTCGCGGGCACTCTGCTCGAGCTGGGGTTCCATTTCCCGAATCTCCCGGTTCACGGTCTGTTCCACCGCGCGCAGTATCTGCTGCAGGGAAGGGGGGCTGCGACGCACTGCCTTCTTTCGGGCGGGGGTCTTGCGGGTGGCCTTCTTTGCGGCGGTCTTCCTTGTGACGGCCTTTTTGGTTGCTCCCTTTTTGGCGGCAACCTTTTTCCTGACAGCCTTCTTCTGCGTGGACTTTTTGACAGCGCTCTTTTTCGCGGTGCCTTTTTTGGCTGTGGCCTTCTTTTTTGCGGCCTTTTTCGTCGCGCTGCTGGTGGCCGCTGCCCTGGGGGCAGCCGTCTTTTTCTTCACGGCTTTCCTTGTTGCAGGGCCTTCACTGGCCGGCCTGGTGGCAGCCGAAGCCTTCGTCTCCCGTGCTTCGCCCGCGGACTGCTCGCTGCCGGCCTTCAGGCGCGACTCGATGGCCTCGACGATGCGCTGGAAGATTTCGTCGATCTCGCCCTCGCCGTTGATGCGCGCCAGCTTGCCTTCCATCTCGTAGTAGGCAATGACGGGGCGGGTCTGCTGGTCGTAGACCTTGAGCCGGTTGGAGATGGTCTCCTCGTTGTCGTCGGCCCGGTGGTGCAGCTTGCCGCCGCAGAAATCGCAGATGTGGTCCTGCCTGGGCGGATTGGTGTAGATGTTGAACACGGCCCCGCAGTTCTCGCAGGTCAGGCGGCCGGTCAGGCGCTGCATGAGCACGTCGTAGTCCACGTCGATGAGAATGGCGAGATCCAGCGGCTGCTTCATCTCGTCGAGCATGTGGTCCAGCGCCTCGGCCTGGGGCAGGTTGCGCGGAAAGCCGTCGAGGATGAATCCCTTTGCGGTGTCGGGCCGGGACAGGCGCTCGCGAATCATGCCCAGCACCACCTCGTCGGGTACCAGCTGGCCGGCGTCCATGTACTGCTTGGCGGCCTTGCCCAGTTCGGTGCCCTTTGACACGGCCTCCCGCAACAGGTCTCCGGTGGAGATCTGCGGAATGCCATAGCGTTCCACCAGCCGCTTGGCCTGCGTTCCCTTGCCGGAACCCGGCGCGCCGAGAAGTACCAGTCTCATCTTTTGTGTTCCCCCTGAAGCCACTGCCTTGAGGGCGTCTTATAACCCGCTGTCTGCGCGGGTGCAAGGCTGTATGTCACCTGCGGCGCATTTATGCGGCAGCACCCTCGGCCAGCCGGTATAATGGCAGCAGTTTTCATTGCGGAATACGGAGTGCACAGCATGAACCTGGAGAAGCTCAGCGCGGGCAAGAACGTTCCCGACGAGGTCAACGTCATCATCGAGATCCCGGCCCATTCGGCACCGGTGGTCAAATACGAGATGGACAAGGACACCGGTGCCATGTTCGTCGATCGGTTCGTCAACTCGGCCATGTTCTATCCGGCCAACTACGGCTTCGTGCCGCATACCCTGTCGGAGGACGGTGACCCGGTGGACGTGCTGGTGGTGACCCCGGTTCCGCTGATGGTGGGCGCGGTGGTGCCGAGCCGTCCGCTGGGCATGCTGAAGATGACCGACGAATCGGGCGTGGATGCCAAGATCATCGCCGTGCCCACGACCAAGATCCTGGCCGCCTATTCCGGCATCGAGACCCTCGAGGACCTGCCGCAGGACCTGCTGCGCCAGATCGAGCACTTCTTCGAACAGTACAAGGCGCTGGAACCCGGCAAG